>JAMPCN010000085.1 GCA_023666125.1 Bacillus sp. (in: firmicutes)
GTCATTGCGGAAATAGTAGTATTATTGGCAGGAAGCCTATGTTTAAAGAAGCATGTAAGGATAAACAGACCCAATAAAAATGACATCCTTAAAAATCTTTCTTTTGGCAGTAAGGCAGTTTTTGGCAACGTTTTAGAAGATTTTAATACAAGAATTGACGTAATGATGCTTGGGGCTTTGGCTTCTGATAAAATTGTCGGATTATATTCGTTTATTTCTCTGATAGTAGAAGGTATATTTAAACTGTTGTATGTTGTAAGAAGTAATATGAATCCAATTTTTGCGGAATTATTTCACAATAAAAAGCAAACAGAATTATCAGCGCTATATAAAAAAATTAAATATGCCCTTTGGGGCGGAACTTTCTGTTTGGGCTTGTTTTTAATCATAGGTTATTGGGGATTCTGTACTTTATTTTTAGATAAAGAATATACAGAAACCGTGACCGCCCTGATTATCATTATAATAGGAATGACTATACTAGCGCCCTTTTTTGTATGCGGAAATATATGTACGCAATCAGGCAGACCATTACAGGACTCATTGGTAACATTAACTACCATTATCGTTAATATTATAACAAATTATTTTCTTATTATAAGATATGGATTATATGGAGCGGCTATGGCTACAGCTTTTTCTTATATTATATATTCTATATTAATGAAAACAGCGATTGACTACCGGATAAAATATCATTAAAAAATTTTTATACTACATCATATCAATGAGGTTTTTTATGAAAAAACGCAGATTAAGCACAACCCGGATTATCATGTTAGGTTTCTTTTTGGGCGCCGTTTTGGGAACAGGATGTCTTTTGCTTCCATGCAGCGTCAGGCCGGGTATTGCCATCAACGGTTTTGACGCCCTATTTGTAGCCATGTCCAGCATCTGCGTTACCGGACTTTCCACCGTCAATATCGGACAGACTTTTTCCGCATTCGGACAGGTCGTTATCTTACTGCTAATTCAGGTCGGCGGTCTGGGCATCGTTACTTTCACTACCATTGTCTTATGGATTTTCCATCGCAAAATCACGCTCTCCGACAGAATGTTAATCCAAAATGCCTATAATCTCGATACACTGTCGGGTTTAGTTAAATTGACAGTAAGGATTCTAAAAGTAACATTCTGTCTGGAAGGAATCGGCGCTGTCGGATATGCCTTTGTCTTTCTTCCCAAATTCGGCGTAAAGGGTATCTGGTACAGCATTTTCCATGCGGTTTCCGCCTTTTGCAACGCCGGTATCGACCTGTTGGGTGAAAACAGTTTCTGCAATTATACCGACAATGTTCTGCTAAATATGACGACCATGTTTCTTATTATTGTCAGTGGACTCGGCTTCCCCGTTTACTGGGAAATCGCAAGAACGGCATCCTCTCGTCTGCATACACAGCAAAACCATTATAGGCGCAAAATGAATCTCCATACGAAAATTGTCCTTTTTTCCACCCTGTTTTTTATCTTATCGGGCGTTGTCCTGACGCTTTTATTTGAATATGACAACCCCGACACGTTAGGCAACATGAACTGGCCGGGAAAGATAATGTCTGCTTTCTTTCAGTCGATTACTCTTAGAACCGCGGGCTTTGCCACTATCCCACAGGAATGTTTCCGTCCGGCCTCCTGCCTTACCTATCTGATTCTGATGTTCATAGGCGGCTCCCCGGCAGGAACGGCAGGCGGCGTTAAAACCGTAACCATCGTTTTACTGCTTGCGTCCATGTTGGCCAATATCAAAGGGAAAAAGGACGTTATCATTATGAACAGGAAAATTTCGGACGAAACCATAAGAAGATGCGTCGCCATCGTCACTTTTTCACTCTCTACCCTGTTCGTATTGACGATTGCCCTCTTAGCCGTGCAAAGAAGCAATTTTTTAGATACGCTGTATGAAATGACTTCCGCCATTGCCACTGTCGGGCTTTCCCGCGGACTGACCGGATACTTGAACCCTGTCGGGAAATTAATTGTTACCGCCACCATGTACTTAGGGCGTATCGGCCCGATTACGCTTGCATTGGCCTTTAACAGCCATCATCCAAGCGACAATATCTCCTATGCCGAAAGCAAAATTACCATTGGTTAATTATATAAAGAAAAGAAAGGGTTAGTTCACATGAAAAAGAATAAAAATATCCAAAAAGAATATATCGTAATCGGTCTCGGACGCTTCGGCCGCAGCATTGCCAAACAACTGGAAGCAAACGGATGCAAAGTGCTTGCCATCGACCGTCACGAAAAGCAGGTACATCAGATTTCCGAATATGTCACCCTCGCTATGTGTGTCGATGTCACAAACGAAGAAGCCTTACAGGAACTTGGCGGCAGAAACTTCGACGGTGCCATTATCTCCATCGGACACAGTTTAGACGCTTCCGTACTGGCGGCAATCTGGGCAAAAGAACAGGGCATCCCGCTGATTATCGCCAAGGCATATGACGAAATGCAGGGCAAAATATTAACCAAAATCGGCGTTGATGAGATTATTTATCCCGAAAAAGAGATGGGCATTCATCTGGCAAACGACCTGGCATTCAGCAACCTGTTCGACGCGATTGAACTGACGGCGGAATATTCAATCGCCGACGTCTGCGCGCTGCAAAGCTGGACAGGCAAAAACTTAAAAGAACTGAAACTTCGCGAAAAATACGGGGTCAACGTTATCGCCATCAAACGAAACGGCGCATTAGTCATCAACCCGGACGCGGACACTCCCACGAGACAAGACGACATTTTCGTGCTGTTAGGCTTAAACAGTACGCTCAAAAAGATTGCTAACATATCTCATTCCGATAACGAAAAAGAATAAGCCTTTCGGCTTATCCTTTTTGCGGAATATCTTTTCCAATCTTCATTGTCAGCGCAATCCGCTTTTTGTCCATATCGACGGAAAGCACCTGCACATCGACCACATCACCGACGCTGACCGCCTCGAGCGGATGTTTGATGAATTTATCCGTCATCTGGGAAACATGCACCAGTCCATCCTGATGTACGCCAATGTCTACGAATGCGCCAAAGTCAATGACATTACGCACCGTACCCTTTAAAATCATGCCGGGTTTTAAATCTTTCATATCCAGTACGTCGCTTCGCAAAATCGGCGCCGGCATATCATCGCGCGGATCTCTCGCCGGTTTTTCCAGCTCTTTTAAAATATCCGTCAAAGTAATCTCGCCGATACCGAGTTCCTCGGCAAGTTTCTTCTTATCCTTGATTTTTTTCTCCAGACCGGTTGTTGTCGCTTCTGTCTTTTCGGCCTGTGATACGCCTTTTGCCTGTCCGGACTTTTCATTTTCCAATACAACGCCGCCCATCGCCGCGGCAAGCGCGCGCCCCATTGCCGTATTGGTATTGCGGATAACGACTTCCTTGGGCTTTTTCGCCGGTTTTTCCTTTACAGGAGCCTTTTTTCCTGCCGCTTTCTCGGCTGCGGCCTTTTTCTGCGCCTCTTTGACGTCCGCCATTGTAAGCCCCATCTTGTCCAATAACTTTTTGGCTGCCTCGTAAGATTCCGGGTGTACGCTGGTCGCATCCAACGGATTATTCCCGTCGGCAATACGCATGAATCCCGCGCACTGCTCAAAGGCTTTCGGTCCTAACTTCGCCACTTTCAAAAGCTGTTTTCTATCGGTAAAACGTCCGTTTGTCTCCCTGTATTCCACAATATTTCTGGCAATTACTTTCGTCACGCCGGAAACATATTCGAGTAACGACGCCGACGCCGTATTCAAATCCACGCCGACCTTGTTGACACTGTCTTCTACAACGCCGTTTAACGCGTCGCTTAGTTTCTTCTGGTTCATATCATGCTGATACTGCCCGACGCCGATGGATTTCGGGTCGATTTTGACAAGTTCCGCCAGCGGGTCCTGTAATCTTCTCGCTATGGACGCCGCGCTTCTTTGTCCTACATCAAAATTCGGGAATTCTTCCGTTGCCAGTTTGCTTGCGGAATATACGGACGCGCCCGCCTCATTGACAATGACATACTGTATCGGCGTATCCAGTTCCTTTAACAATTCTACGATAACCTGCTCCGACTCTCTGGAAGCCGTGCCGTTTCCTACTGAAATTAAGGAAACATGATATTTTTTGATTAACTTCTTTAATTCCGCCTTGGCTTCCTCTACTTTATTCTGCGGCGCGGTCGGATAAATGACTTTCGTGTCCAGCACCTTACCGGTTTCATCCACAACGGCAAGTTTACAGCCTGTCCTAAACGCCGGGTCCCATCCAAGCACTACTTTTCCGGCAATCGGCGGCTGTAAAAGAAGCTGCTCCAGATTTTTGCCGAATACGGAAATTGCGCCATCCTCCGCTTTTTCCGTCAAATCGTTGCGAATTTCCCTCTCAATCGCAGGCGCAATTAATCTGACATAGCTGTCAGAAATAACTTCCTCCAAAATCGGCGTGGTAACAACGTTATCGCTTGTGATAACTTTTGTCCGCAGATATTGTAAAATACGTTCTTCCGGCGCGGCAATCTTGACCGTCAGAAACTTCTCGTTTTCCCCTCTGTTGAGCGCGAGAATACGGTGTCCTGCCGCTTTTTTAACCGGTTCCTCGTATTGATAGTACATCTCGTATACGCTCTGCGCTTTTTCATCCTTGGCCGTACTGACAATCTTACCCTCTTCCATGGTGATATTTCGTATATAGATACGATAATCCGCCTCGTCGGAAATCAATTCCGCAATAATGTCTTTTGCGCCCTGAATGGCCTCTTCCACCGTACCCACCGCTTTTGCCGCATCCTCGTCCTCATGCAGATATTTGGCCGCTTCCTCTTCTATGGGCGTTCCGGCGTTCTGTGCCATAATATAATCCGCCAGAGCGTCCAGCCCTTTTTCCTTCGCTACGCTTGCCCTTGTCTTCCTCTTTGGGCGGTACGGGCGGTATAAGTCATCCACAACCACCATCGTCTCCGCCTGTACAATGCGTTCTTTCAATTCATCCGTCAGCTTGCCCTGCTCTTCAATGCTTTTTAACACCTGTTCTTTTTTCTCTTCCAGATTCCGCAGATATGTCAATCGCTCATATAAATCACGCAATATCTCGTCGTTTAGCGAACCGGTCGCCTCTTTGCGGTATCTGGAGATAAAAGGAATGGTATTTCCCTCATCTATCAATTTCACGGCGGCTTCCACCTGCCATTTTTCCACCTTGAGTTCTTCTTTTAACTTTACAATAATATCCATTTCTATAACCATGTCCTTTCCATAACCTGCCTATATGAAGAATGCCCGTGCTGTGGGCATTCTTCAGTGTGAAGAAAATTTGCATAGCAAATTGTAGAAGTTCTTGACGAAACAGCCTTTGCTGTGAGTCGTAGAACTTCTCTTCACACTATTATATCGTACTTTTTACAAACCCGCCACTGAAAATTGCGTATTCCGCTCTTGTTATCATATAGGAAATTCTTCCAGGCATCATCAGGAAGTTGCTATGCAAATTCTTGTAATCATCAGTTTCTCACGACGATTTTTTTAAGATTATGGTTTTTTTCCTATATATGTGTTATACTGATTAATATATAATGAGCAATGAATCAACAGGAGGAAATCCTATGGACTTTCAGCAGCAGGCTCCATCGGAAACGCAAACTGAACAAACTCCCGAACCAAATCAGCAGATGCCGGAAGTTCCTGTGCAAAATCCTATGCCGAATCAGGGAAATGCAGCCACGCCGCCCCAGCAGCCCAGTCAGGGGCATACACCCGCGCAGCAGCAGCCCGGTCAGGGGAATGCACCTACTCCATGGCAGCAGCCCGGCCAGGGAATCGGTGGCGTAAACGGACAGCCGCCTTATCGGAATCCATATCCATACGGCAGCAATCCCGCTCCTAACGGATATCCTAATATGGATCCTTATTATAACCGCAGCGCTTATCGCCTGCCTTCTCCGGAACCGGGAAGCAGTCTTGCAAACGCCGCCATGGTATTAGGCATTATCGCCATTGCTTCCTGTTTTACTTTTACGGTGTATCCGCCTTTTATACTGGGCAGTATTGCGATTGTACTTGCCCTGCTTTCCAAAGGCCGCCGTCCAAAGTTTTTTTCAAAAGCAAAGACGGGAATTATCTGCGCTGCCTCCGGCTTTATTATCAATACGGCGCTGGTTGTCTGCGCTATGGTTCTTTTATCTACAGACTCGGACTTCAGGAACGAAGTCAACCGTACATTTGAGGAACAATATGGTATCAGTTTTGACGAAGTTATAGAAGAAATCATGGAGGAGAATGACATCTCCTATTAATATTCCGGAAAGGAGTTATAAATTATGATAAATGGAATTGACACTTACAGCGGCTACCCGTACTCGGGCGGCATACAACAGGCGTCCGCGGACGAAGGCGGACAGCATATTATCCGCAATCCCGGAGAATCTACGGAAAAGCAGGCAGGACGCAAATCTTCCCCTGCCGAATGTGAGACATGTAAAAACCGGAAATATCAGGACGGTTCTGACGAGATGGTATCGTTTAAGTCCGCCGCCCATATTTCGCCCAACGCAGCGGCTTCCAGAGTCAGAAGCCATGAGCAGGAACATGTTTCCAACGCATATAAAAAAGCGGCGCAAAATAACGGCAAGGTAGTGTCATGCAATGTTGCCATTCATACCGCCGTCTGCCCGGAATGCGGACGGACCTATGTTTCCGGCGGTACTACCTCTACACAGATTCGTTATTTTAACGAGGAAAATCCTTATCAGAAAGAAATGAAATCCTCGGACGCTGCCAATAAATACCGCGGCATGAACGTAGATATTGCCTGCTAAGGCATGATTGGAGTTTACTCATGGATAACACATTACATCAATATCAATCGTCGGCAGAATTAAAGGCGGCGGCAAAAGAGCATTTATTCGGAAAGTATGGCATAGTTGTCTCTGCTGTTGTCATCGTTATAGTGATTACCGAACTCGTTTCAGCATTCTGCACGGCTCTATTAAACTTAGACACTGTGCTTGGCATTATTTTTCATTATATCATTTCATGCGGTTTATTTGTGCTGTTCGGATTATTTCTATCCGGTATAGCTTATTTTTCCTTAAAATTATCCTGTGACAGAACTGTGGCCGCTAATGACATTTTCTATGGTTTTCAGATGTTTCCGGGTAAAGCGCTTTTAATTCAGCTATATCTTGCCGTCTGGATTTGTATAGCCGCTATACCGATATCCTTTTTATCGTATTTTTTACGGCAGGAAACGCCAAACGCCGTATTAATATTAATTTCTTCCCTGCTGTCAATTATTGGCGGCGTAGTGATTGTCATGGTTTTCTTAATCTATTTACCGACATTTTTCCTGCTGCACGACTTTCCGGATTATTCTGTTACGGAACTATTATCCTTAAGCAGAAAATTGATGAATGGCAGCAAATGCAGGTTTTTTTATCTGCTTGCAAGTTTTATCCCGCTCATGCTGCTTGGTTCGTTATCTTTCGGAATCGCGTATCTTTGGCTGTTCCCTTATATATGCACTACCATAGCGGGATTTTTTCTGGACTTGATAAAAAATACTGATATCAAATAAAAAGCGCCGGAATCTTACTTTCCGACGCTTCTCCATTTCAAATAAGCATTGATAAACGGGTCTAATTCTCCATCTAACACCGAACCTACATTGCCTGACTCTTCATTAGTCCTATGGTCTTTTACCATGGTATATGGCTGCATGACATAGGAACGAATCTGGTTTCCCCAGCCGATTTCCTTGACGTCTCCACGGATATCGGATAATTTTTCCGCATTTTCTTCCTGCTTTAACATATACAGCTTCGCCTTTAGCATCTGCATCGCCTTATCCTTATTCATATGCTGGCTCCGCTCATTCTGGCAGGTTACGACGATACCGGTCGGAAAATGCGTGATACGGATTGCCGAGGAAGTCTTATTGATATGCTGACCACCGGCGCCGCTGCTTCGGTAAGTATCCACCCGGATGTCCTCGTCCTTGATTTCCACGTCCAAATCTTCTTCAATATCCGGCATGACATCCAGTGACACAAAAGAAGTCTGCCGCTTGCCCTGCGCGTTAAAAGGAGAAATACGCACAAGCCTGTGTACGCCTTTTTCGGATTTCAGATAGCCGTAGGCATTTTCCCCGTTAATCTGAAAGGTAACGGACTTGATACCCGCTTCTTCACCGTCCAGATAATCCAGTACCTCCAGCGCAAAGCCTTTCCGCTCCGCCCATCTGGTATACATACGGTACAACATGCTGCACCAGTCGCAGCTTTCCGTTCCGCCCGCTCCCGCATTCAGCCGTAAAATGGCGTTGTTTCTGTCATATTCGCCCGAAAGCAGCGTGCTTACCCTGATGGTTTCAAACGTGGTCTTAAACGTCTCCAATTCGTCGCTGATATCAGGAATAATCGCCGGGTCGTTGTCCTCATACCCCATTTCGATTAACGTCATAATATCGTCATACTGGCTCTCTAAGCCTTTTATCGTCTCCACGACGTCTTTTAAACTCTTTGACTCTCTCATCTTCTGGTTGGAGCGCTCCGGGTCATTCCAAAAATCCGGCGCCTGCATTTCCATTTCCAACTCTTCGATTCGCTTTTCCTTACCTGCTAAGTCAAAGTGAATCCCTCACTTCCGCTAATGGACTTTCGTAACTTAATAATTCTGATTTCATATTATCTAATTCTACCAATAACGTCACCCTCTTTCTGATATGAACCTCATTCTCACCACACCGAAAGAATTGCTTTGCAATTCTTTCAGGCATAACATAGATTTTCTTAGGCTGCGTCTTTTGCTGCCTTAGAAAATCTTTATGCCTTTATTCTGCCGTGGCACTGTTTATATTTCTTACCGGAACCGCACGGACATGGGTCATTGGGATATACCTTGGCTTCCATACGCTTCACCGGCGCTTTCGGTGCGGAATCATCCTTATTCGTTCCCGTCACCTTTGCCACCTGCTCTCTTTCCACTTTCTGCTCGATGCGTACGCGGAACAGCAGACGGACGGTTTCCTCTTTAATATTCTGCGTCATTTCGTCAAACATCTCGTATCCGTTTAACTTATACTCTACAAGCGGGTCTCTCTGCCCGTATGCCTGTAAGCCGACGCCCTGACGAAGCTGGTCCATATCGTCGATATGATCCATCCACTTTCTGTCAATAACTTTTAATAAAATGACACGCTCAATCTCACGGATTGCCTCCGGTTCGGGGAATTCCGCTTCCTTACTCTCATAAAGTTTAACGGCTTCTTCTTTTAACTGCTGCTTTAAACTGTTTTTCTTCGGTTTTAAAACCCTGTCCGCCGTCACCGGCTGTAACGGAACCGTCGGAAGAAGCAGGGTATTTAATTCGTTAAAATCCCAGTCCTCAAAATCGTTATCGTCACCGATACAGATATCGATGCAGTTTTCCACGATATCCGTAATCATCTTATAAATAGCATCCCGCATACTTTCGCCATTTAAGACTCTTCTTCTTTCCTCGTAGATAATCTCTCTCTGCTCATTCATAACCTGGTCGTATTCCAGCAGATTCTTTCTGATGCCGAAGTTATTGCTTTCAATCTTCTTCTGCGCGGTCTCAATCGCCTTTGTCAAGGCTTTATGCTCAATTTCCTGCCCCTCCGGGATGCCGAGTGCATTAAACATCGTTATCATCCGCTCGGAACCGAACAAGCGCATCAAATCATCTTCCAGTGAAATATAGAACTTAGATTCACCGGTATCTCCCTGCCTGCCGGAACGTCCGCGAAGCTGATTGTCGATACGTCTTGACTCGTGGCGTTCCGTACCGATAATCTTCAAACCGCCTGCGGCTCTCGCCTCGTCGTCCAGTTTGATATCCGTACCACGCCCCGCCATATTCGTCGCAATCGTAACCGCGCCGTGGATACCCGCATCCGCTACAATCTCCGCCTCCAGCTCATGGAACTTGGCGTTCAATACCTTATGCTCGATTCCTCTCTTTTTCAAAAGCGCGCTGAGTTCCTCCGACGCCTCAATCGTAATCGTACCGACCAGCACGGGTTGTCCTTTCCCATGCGCTTCCATGATGGAATCGATAATCGCGTTTAATTTTTCTCTTCTTGTCTTATAAACCGCGTCCTGATGGTCGATTCTGGCAATCGGCTTATTCGTCGGAATCTCCACCACGTCCATCCCGTAAATATCGCGGAACTCTTTTTCCTCCGTTAAAGCGGTACCTGTCATACCGGCTTTTTTCTCAAATTTATTAAAAAAGTTCTGGAACGTAATCGTCGCTAACGTCTTACTTTCTCTTTTGACCTTAACATGCTCTTTCGCCTCGATTGCCTGATGCAGACCGTCGGAATAACGGCGCCCCGGCATGATACGTCCGGTAAATTCATCTACAATCAAGACCTGCTCGTCTTTTACAACATAATCCTGGTCGCGGAACATTAAATTGTGCGCGCGCAGCGCAAGGATAATATTGTGCTGGATTTCCAGATTTTCCGGGTCGGCAAGGTTTTCTATCTGGAAAAAGCGTTCCACTTTGGAGACGCCCTCCTGTGTCAGATTGACTACTTTATCTTTCTCGTTGACGATAAAGTCTCCTGTCTCTTCCCGCTCCACTCCCATAATGGCGTCCATCTTGGAAAGTGCTTCCATATCCTCGCCACGGGTAAGCTGTCTGGCAAGAATGTCACACGCCTCGTACAATTTCGTGGATTTGCCGCTCTGCCCGGAAATAATAAGCGGCGTCCGCGCCTCGTCAATTAAGACGGAATCGACCTCGTCGATAATCGCATAGTGCAGTTCCCTAAGCACAAGCTGTTCTTTATAAATAACCATGTTGTCGCGCAGATAATCGAATCCCAGTTCATTGTTCGTCACATAGGTGATATCGCAATTATAGGCCTCCCTGCGCTCGTCCGATTTCATACTGTTTAACACTACGCCGACCGTCAAGCCCAAAAATTCATGTACCTGCCCCATCCATTCGGCATCACGTTTCGCCAGATAATCATTGACCGTAACGACATATACGCCTTTTCCCTCTAACGCGTTTAAATATGCCGGCAAAAGACAGGTCTGCGTTTTTCCTTCGCCCGTTTTCATCTCCGCAATGCGTCCCTGATGAAGAATAATGCCGCCAATTAACTGTACCCGGTAATGCTCCGTTTTCAGAATACGTCTTGCCGCCTCCCTGACTACCGCATATGCCTCTGTGAGTATATCATCCAGCGTTTCTCCATCCTGCAGTCTTTTCTTAAATTCTTTCGTCTTATCTTTTAACTGCTCATCGCTCAACGCCATCATAGAATCACGAAGCGACTCTATTTTGTCAACCAGACCTTCAATCCGCTTAATTTCTCTTTCACTGTGCGTTCCGAAAACTTTTTGTACTACATTCATTTCTGCTCCCATCTGCGCATAGACGCGCGTACCAGTTTACCGCAATTTGGCTGCGCCGAAATGCAGCGCTGCCCCCGTCTTACAGAAAATACCAAATTATATTGTAGCAGATTTACCGTATGAATTCAATCATTTAATGATTTTCCTGAAACCGCGATTGCTTGACACTCTTCGGGATATACTATAGAATCTACTATGGAATATGCGTCAAAACGGATATTTGACAAATTAATTTTACGGGAGAGAATCAAAAATGAAGTGGCTTAAACTGGATAAAAAATATATGTTTACTTACTTTGTATTATCACTGCTCAGTTTCTTATATATTTTCCCCATGATTCTGGTAAATGCAGATTATAAGGATGATTTGGGAACTTCCATAACCGGTGTTATCGGATTAAAAGGCGACGGCAGGCCTCTGGGCGAATATGCAGTTTCCTTTTTATGCGGCGGCAGCCCTTTTACCAATGTTGCACCACTTTCCATCATTCTGGCGGTGCTGTTTTTATCCTATGCGCTTGTTTTATATGCCAAAATAAACCTGCCTTTCGTGTCAAATCATTATATATTGATCCCGCTGCTGTTACTCATCCTCACAAATCCTTTGGCCGTGGAATGTTTATCCTATAGGACTGTTTCCGTTGTTATGATTGTCGCGCTTGCGCTGCCGTTTATCATGTATGCCGTTCCGGATACGGTTCCTGATTTATATCTGTTTATCTATTCGTCCTTTTTGTGCATGGCGGTTATGTCCTTATACCAGGCGCCAATCGGCCTGTGCTTTGTATTGTTTGCCGTCAACGTTTTCTTTGCCATTGTCGGGGAAAAGAAACTAAACATCCGGCGGGAGATAATCCGTTTTGCCGGCATTGGACTTTCCGCCGTTTTCTATCAACTGATTGTGGCAAGACACTACGTTGAGCGTAATGACTGGCGTTATGAAGCTTCACAGTTGATTGATATCAAGCCAAGTTCCATTAAAATCATTATTGAACATATTATCGCATCCTGCCGGTATTTAATAACCTTTTTATCGGCCACCCCCATATGGTATTGGATTGCTTTAATTGCGACGATTGTATTTTCTATCGCAGCCATGCTGTTTGTATACTGCCGGGAAAGTGATGCCAAAGGCTGGAAAAAGGCTGCCGGTATCGCCTTTTTCATTCTTTCTCCGATACTTGTTTTTCTTGCCACCTTTTTACCGGTAATGGTTCTTAGGACATTGATGTTAAAAACCAGAATCTTTCTTGCTATGGGCGGCGTTCTTTTCTACACGGGAATATTTTTATTATATTATTACAGAAAAAAACAGAAAGCCTTTGTTTCTCTGTTCATGATTGTATGTATCGCCTATTCCTATATCTATATGTATTCCTATGCCAATGCGGTCGGCACAAAGCAGGAATATGCCAAATATCTGGTATACAATATCGTACATGACGTAGAAACCATCAATGCGGACGGAGAATTTTCCACACTTTCCTTTATCGGCGAAATGCCAAGAACCAACCGCATACAGTTAATGTACGATAAATATCCCATTTATGAAGAAATTATTCCTAAATATTTTACAAACGATTCATGGATAGGGGGGGCCTGGGTCCTGCAATATATGCAGGGCGATTTGAAAATCGAAGCCGAGGAAGAAACAGATAATGAAATTGTGGAAACCTCGGAACCGGTCATGAAAAACTCCGTTTATTCCTGTTATGTGAACGGCGACAAAATCATTGTCGCTTTCCACTAAACCATTTTCATTTTGAATTTGATTTTTAGCCATGGAAGTGATACTATTTTTTTGTATCATGTATTACAAAAATAAATACGAGGTGTAAAGTTGAATACTTCGGAATGGAGGACAAAATGAGCAAGAGTTTTGACGATTTACTATCTAAAGTATCTGAATGCAGCGTGAAAAAAGTAGCCGTAGCCGTCGCACAGGACAGCGCCGTTTTGGAAGCGGTACAGGCTGCGAAAGAGAGAAATATCGCAGAAGCAATTTTAGTCGGCGATGCAGACAAAATCAAGGAAGTAGCCGCTTCTATCAATATGTCTGTAGACGGATTTGAAATCATTGATGAAAAAGACAATTATACCGCAGCATTAAAGGCAGTTGAACTGGTTCATACCGGTAAAGCGGACATGTATATGAAAGGCCTGATTGATACAAAATCTTTCTTAAAGAGCGTACTGGACAAAGAAGTCGGTTTAAGAACCGGCAAAACATTATCCCATGTATGCGTCTTTGAAGTAGAGGGCATCAACCATCTTTTATTCTTATCAGACGTCGCATTTTTAACGTATCCGACTTTGGAGGAAAAGGTACATATTATAGAAAATACGGTGGAAGTATGCCACGCATGCGGTATTCCGAACCCGAAAGTCGCACCTCTTGCCGCGGTGGAAGTCGTAAATCCGAAAATGCCGGTTACGGTAGAAGCGGACGAGCTGACTAAAATGTGTGCAGAGGGCAAAATTACCGGCTGTATCGTAGACGGTCCGCTTTCTTTAGACCTTGCCATCGACCCTGAAGCCGCAAAACACAAAGGCGCAGAGGGCAGAAAGATTGTCGGAGACGCGGATATTCTTCTTTTCCCTGATATCCATGCAGGAAACCTCGTTTATAAATGCCTGGTACATACTGCAAAAGTGAAAAACGGCAATATTTTGACCGGTACCAAGGCTCCCGTTATTTTAACCTCCCGCTCCGACGACTTCGAGACAAAGGTTAATTCCATCGCGCTGGGTGCGGTTGTTGCAGAGAGTATGAAAAACCAATAATAATATAGAAAGGCGGAGTAAAAAATGGCTGTTAAAAGTTTAATTATCAATCCGGGTTCCACTTCTACCAAAATCGGCGTCTTTGAAGATGAAACGCTGTTGTTTGAAGAAACGCTCAGGCATTCTACGGAGGAAATTGCGCAGTATGCCTCCATCGTAGACCAGAAAGATTTTCGCAAAGACATCATTGTAAATCTGTTAAAAGAAAAGAATTTCGATATCCAGTCTTTAAATATGGTTGTCGGACGCGGCGGCATGTTAAAACCGATTCCGGGCGGCACCTATGAAGTGAGCGACGCGCTTTTAGAAGATTTAAAAATCGGTAAGCAGGGACAGCACGCTTCCAATCTGGGCGGTATTTTAGCAAAAGAAATTGCAGATTCCATCGGCGTACCCTCCTATATCGTAGACCCTGTTGTCGTAGACGAGTTGGAGCCTGTTTCCAGATATTCGGGCGTTCCGGAACTTCCCAGGACAAGCGTATTCCATGCTCTGAACCAGAAAGCCGTGGCAAAACGCTATGCCAAGGAATGCGGCAAAGCATACGATTCCTTAAATCTGGTTGTCGTACATATGGGCGGCGGCGTTTCCGTCGGCGCACATAAACAGGGCAAAGTCGTTGACGTATTCAATGCCTTAGACGGTGACGGCGCTTTTTCTCCGGAAAGAGCGGGCGCGCTTCCGAGCGGCGCATTGATTAAGATGTGTTTCTCCGGTCAGTATACCGAAAAGGAAGTTTATAAAAAAGTTGTTGGAAACGGCGGCTTCAATGCCTACTGCGGCACAAACGATATGCGCGACGTGGAAAAGAAAGTACAGGGCGGCGATGCCAAGGCAGCGGAAGTACGCGAAGCCTTTATCACTCAGGTGGCAAAAGACATCGGCTCCATGGCATGTGTCTTAAAAGGCAAAGTAGACCAGATTATCGTAACGGGCGGTATCGCTTATGATAAAGTCGTTGTTGCCGGTTTAAAGGAAAAAGCGGAATGGATTGCGCCCATGACGGTATATCCGGGCGAGGACGAACTGCTTGCTCTTGTACAGGGCGGTCTCAGAGTATTAAATGGCGAAGAAAAGGCCATGGTATATTAAAAATATATATGAAATATGCTTTATAACCGGAGCGGATAAATCCTGCGAGACTGTTTCAAGTTTTGTGTAAACTCAAAAAACTGATATAAGATATGTGAAT
>JAMPCN010000086.1 GCA_023666125.1 Bacillus sp. (in: firmicutes)
ACCGGCAGCGGCTGCGCTTGGCACGATTCTAAAATTAAAGCCGGTTTTACAGATTCAGGGTGAAAAACTGGATGCTTTTGCCAAGGCGCGTACCGTCACGCAGGGAAAGTCCATTATGATAAACGCTATCCGTAACGATATGAACAACCGTTTTGGAGGCGCGACGCCGGACAATATGGAGTTAATGATGGCATATACCTATGATGAGGATGCTGCAGAGCAGTTTAGGGCGGAAGTAAAAGAGGCCTTTCCGGGATTTGAGATTCATATGGACCCGTTATCACTTAGCGTGGCGTGCCATATCGGCCCCGGTTCTTTGGCCGTAGCTTGCTGCAAAAAGCTGGGCGCTGACGCGCATAGCTAAGAGAATGCCTTGCATTCTCCTGCGTGTGATGAAGTGCAGTATATTATATAATGTCTTCGATGTAAAGTTCGGGGTGTTTACTTAAATCCAAAAAGCCGTCGTCCGTCTGAATGGTGGGAGCGGCAAGATGCGATTTATTGATAAAGATAATTTTTCCGGTAACGCCGTTATTTAAGCGTACCGTGTTTGTATAATATGTATTGATGACATTTTCCAAAAACGTCAGAATATAGTGAACATCATATTTTTGCAATCCCTCTTTTTCAAAAAGAGCAATCGCCTTAAACGGGCATAACGGTCCGCGATAGACCCTGGCGGAAGTCAGGGCGTCGTATACATCCGCAATCGCGACAATCTTAGCGTAGGAATCTATCTGCGCATCGGTCAGTCCGTCGGGATAACCGGTGCCGTCGCATCTTTCATGGTGCATCAGGACAGCGTTCAAAATATGGGAAGAAAGAGCAGAATTTTTTAAAATATCATAACCTTCCCGGGGATGTCTTTTGACGATATCATATTCCTGCTGTGTCAGCTTGTCAGGCTTTTTGATAATGCTGTCCGGGATTTTGGTTTTTCCAACGTCATGTAAAAGGCCGCTGATAGTCACGTCGCGTATCGTCTGTTCATCGAAGCGCAGCCATTTGGCAAGCATATTACAGATTAAAGCCACGTTCATGCAGTGAATATAGGTGGCGTCGTCATATTCCCTCATACAGTGCAGCATTTCAAACACATTGGGCTTTGTCTGTTCGGGATTTAATATGGCTAATGTATTGGACATAAGCTTGTCAAGGTCTAACGGCTCATTTTTTTCAATCAATTCGTTAATCGCATTTTTAAAAGTATCGACATCCGCCTCGAAATTCTCCTTAAATTCAATAAATTCCGGGCTGCTCTTAAATTTTTCAACATAGGACGGTTCCGATACTGCGGGAATGGGAACCTCCGCGACGGTATCCTCTATTCTGATTTGCAGGATGGAATAAAACGTCAGTTTTAAAATGGCTTTATCCGTTAAGATAGAGCCTTTGGGCAAAATCAGCTGTCTTTCATAATTAAAAATATCCTCAGCGGTAATCATACCGGGAACTAAGTCCGAAGTGCGTACTCTTTTCATAGAAAAATCCTTTATTATTGTTATTTAAGACTCATTGTCTGTTATGCCATACGAAATATAGATACTATAAATTATAAAATCATGTCGCTGGATTGTCAATCATATTACCTTTCTTTTTGGTTGAAAAAAAGGCGGATTTGAAGTATAATAACAGCGCATGATTTTGAAAGGTGTACTTGTATGGATGAACTAAGCAGACAGTATGAATATATAGAAAAAGCGAAAAAGCATGTGGATAAAATGGCAGAGGAACTTGGTTATCAGCCGCTTTGCTGTGTCACCACTTTTGGCTGTCAGATGAATGCCAGAGACTCCGAAAAACTTGCCGGTATCTTACTGCAGGCCGGGTATCGGATGACCGATTCGGAAGAAGCGGCGGATTTTATCATTTATAATACCTGTACGGTAAGGGATAATGCAAACCAGAGGGTCTATGGAAGACTGGGGTATCTTGGCAGTATGAAAAAGAAAAAGCCGCATATCAAAATTGCCTTATGCGGCTGTATGATGCAGGAACAGACCGTTATTGAGAAGATACAAAAGAGTTACCGTTTTGTGGATTTGATTTTCGGTACGCATAATATCTTTAAATTTGCGCAGCTGCTTGTGGAAATGTTTGAAAGCGACGGAATGATTATTGATATCTGGAAGGAAACGGATAAGATTGTGGAAGCGCTTCCCGTCAGCCGTAAATATTTTTATAAATCGGGCATTAATATTATGTTTGGCTGCAATAATTTCTGCAGTTACTGCATTGTGCCGTATGTCAGGGGGCGGGAAAGAAGCAGGCAGCCGAAAGAAATTATAAAAGAAATCGAAAGTCTGGCGGCGGACGGCGTTGTGGAAGTGATGTTACTTGGCCAAAACGTCAACTCCTATGGCAAAAATCTGGACGAGCCGCTTACCTTTGCGCAGTTATTACAGGAAGTAGAAAAGATTGAGGGGATTAAGCGGATTCGCTTTATGACCTCCCATCCGAAAGATTTATCGGATGAATTGATTGCGGTTATGAAAAATTCAAAAAAGATATGCCGCCATCTGCATCTTCCCCTGCAATCGGGTTCCAGCCGGATTTTAGAAAAGATGAACAGAAGATATACAAAAGAGCAGTATCTGTCTCTGGTGGCAAAAATTAAGGCGGCAATGCCCGATATTGCCATTACGACGGATATTATCGTGGGCTTTCCCGGAGAGAGCGTACAGGATGTGGACGAGACCATAGATGTCATAAAAAAAGCAGGTTTTGATAACGCCTTTACGTTTATCTATTCCAAGCGGACAGGCACTCCCGCAGCCGCGATGGAAAATCAGGTTCCGGAGGATGAGATAAAAGCTAATTTTGACAGATTATTAGGCGTTGTACAGGATACGGCGAGAAAAAGAGCGGGTATGTTACAGGGAAAGGTCATGGAGGCGTTGATAGAAGAAATCAATGAGCAGGACGTCTCCTATGTGACGGGAAGGCTTTCCAACAATATGCTTGTACATATTCCGGGGGATGTTTCCGATATTGGAAAACTGATAATGGTTTCATTAGATGAATGCCACGGTTTTTATTATACGGGTCACAGACAATCATAAAAAATACAGAAAGATGGTTAGAAAACATGGCAGAATTGACTCCCATGATGCAGCAGTATATGGAAACGAAAAAGGAATACCCGGATTGTATTCTTTTTTACCGGCTTGGAGATTTTTACGAAATGTTCTTTGAGGACGCACAGATTGCCTCAAAGGAACTGGAAATTACATTGACCGGAAGAAGCTGTGGGCAGGAGGAACGCGCGCCGATGTGCGGGGTTCCTTATCATGCAGTGGACGGATATTTGAGCAGGCTCATATCGAAAGGCTATAAAGTCGCTATCTGTGAACAGATGGAAGACCCGCGCCTGGCGAAAGGTCTTGTGAAACGGGAAGTGACAAGAATTGTGACGCCCGGTACGAACTTAGACATTCAGGCAATAGACGATTCCCGCAATAATTATTTGATGTGCATTGCCTATCTGCCGGAAAAAATCGGCATTTCCGCCGCGGATGTGACAACGGGCGATTACTATTTGACAGAGGTGGAGGATATCCGCAGGCTACAAGATGAAATCAATAAGTATGCGCCGTCCGAAATTATCTGTAACGAAGCGTTCCTTGTCAGCGGCTTTGCCATTGAAGAGATGAAAAACCGCCTTGGCGTGGCAGTTTCTTCCCTGCCCAATCACTATTTTGACGAAGATATTTGCAAAAAATGCCTGTTAAAGCACTTTCATGTGACTTCGCTTCTCGGGCTTGGCATTGAGGAGTTTCCGGTCGGCCTGATTGCGTCCGGTGCGCTTATGCAGTACCTGTATGAGACGCAGATGACGTCTTTGGAGCATTTTACGCATCTGTATCCCTATATGACAAGTAAATATATGCTGCTTGACGGCGCGACCAGAAGAAACTTAGAACTGCTTGAGACTTTGCGCGAAAAGCAGAAAAAAGGCGCGCTTCTTGGCGTGCTTGATAAAACAAAGACAGCTATGGGCGGCAGAATGTTACGAAAATATATCGAACAGCCGCTTATTGATAAGGCCGCTATTGAAAAAAGGCTGGACGCCGTGGAGGAACTGACCAAAAGCAGTATGCTGCGCGACGAACTCAGGGAATATTTAAGCCCTATTTATGATTTGGAAAGGCTTCTTGGAAAAGTCAGCTATCGAAGCGCAAATCCAAGGGATTTGATTGCCTTTCGCATTTCGCTGAAAATGCTGCCGTCCATCAAAACCGTATTACAGGATATACATACGCCGTTACTAAAAGAGATTGCCTCTCAAATGGACGATTTATCGGATTTATTTCAGTTGATAGATAAGGCCATTGTGGAGGAGCCTCCGCTTGCCGTAAAAGAGGGCGGCATTATCAAAGAGGGGTTCAAGGAAGAAATCGACGAGCTGCGAAAGGCCAAAACAGAGGGGAAAAACTGGCTTGCCGCGCTGGAAAATGAGGACAGGGAACGTACCGGCATTAAAAATCTGCGGATAAAATATAATAAGGTGTTCGGCTATTATTTTGAAGTGACAAATTCCTATAAGGAACTGGTTCCGGATGACTATATCAGAAAACAGACGCTTGCCAATGCGGAACGTTATACAACGCCGCGCTTAAAGGAATTGGAAGATACGATTTTAAACGCGGAAGATAAGTTATGTACGCTGGAATATGACGCTTTCTGCGAGGTCAGGGAAACGATTGCGGCGCAGATTGAGAGAATACAGCAGACGGCCAAAGCGGTGGCAAAGTTGGACGTACTTGCTTCTTTCTCCTATGTGGCGGAGAGAAACCGCTATGTCAGGCCGTCGTTAAATGAAAAGGGTATCATCGATATCAAAGGCGGCAGACATCCCGTTGTGGAGCAGATGATTCCCAACGATATGTTTATTGCAAACGACACTTATTTGGATAACAACAAACACTGTATTGCGGTTATTACAGGCCCGAATATGGCCGGTAAGTCCACTTATATGAGACAGACGGCTCTGATTGTACTGCTGTCGCAGATTGGTTGCTTTGTACCGGCCGCAAAAGCGAATATCGGCATTGTGGACAGGATTTTTACCAGGGTCGGGGCGTCGGATGATTTGGCAAGCGGACAGTCCACTTTTATGGTGGAGATGAACGAAGTCGCCAATATTTTGCGCAACGCGACCGCGAACAGCCTTTTGGTATTGGATGAAATCGGGCGCGGCACTTCCACCTTTGATGGCTTAAGCATTGCCTGGGCGGTAATAGAGCATATCAGCAACCGCAAATTATTGGGCGCGAAAACGCTTTTTGCGACACATTATCATGAGCTGACCCAGTTGGAGGGCAAGATGGATAATGTCAACAATTACTGTATCGCGGTCAAGGAAAAGGGAGACGATATCGTCTTTTTACGAAAGATTATTAAAGGCGGCGCGGACAAAAGCTATGGCATTCAGGTAGCGAGGCTTGCGGGCGTGCCGGATATGGTAATCGACAGAGCCAAAGAAATTGTGGAGCAGCTTAGTGATAATGATATTACGGAAAAGATTCAGAATATCGAGGTCAATATCAAACAGGAAAAAACAAAACCGGTGAAATACGACGAAATGGAACTGGAGCAGATTTCCCTTTTTGACACGGTAAAAGACGAGGACGTGGTCAAGGAGCTGGAGGAAATTGACATTACGAATCTGACGCCGATGGATGCGCTTAATACGCTCTATAGGCTGCAGAATAAGTTGAAAAACCGGTGGCAAGGCTGAAAATCAAAGATTTTCAGCCGCGAGTTTGTGCGAACGCTGACAGCATTCATACAAACATCGCAAGTTGAGATTTTGGAAAAGGAGTATAGCTTTATAGATGAAGATTAACATTTTGGATAATCAGACGATAGACAGGATTGCGGCGGGAGAAGTGGTGGAAAGACCGGCGAGCGTGGTAAAAGAGCTGGTGGAAAACGCCATTGATTCCGGCGCGGACGCGATTACGGTGGAAATCAAAGAGGGCGGCATTTCCTTTATCCGGGTGACGGATAACGGAGGCGGAATCGAGCGTTCACAGATACGGAATGCGTTCTTACGCCACGCCACCAGCAAGATTTTATCGGCGGATGATTTGACTGACCTAGTCAGTCTAGGATTCCGCGGAGAAGCTTTGGCAAGTATCGCCGCCGTGTCCATGGTAGAGGCGATTTCCAAGGAAGAGGCGGACTTAACCGGCGTCCGTTATGTAATCGAGGGCGGCGTGGAAAAAGAACTGGAGGAAATAGGCGCGCCAAACGGCACCACGATATTGGTACGGAACCTTTTTTACAATACGCCGGCAAGGAAGAAATTTTTAAAACAGCCGCAGACGGAAGGCTCTTATGTGGCGGATTTGATGGAGCATCTGGCGTTATCGCATCCGCAGATTTCCTTTCATTTTATTATCAATAACCAGAATCGGTTCCACACTTCCGGAAACAATGACTTAAAAGAGATTATTTATCGTATTTATGGAAAAGACATTGCCGGACAGCTTAAGGAAATTCATGAAAAAGGGGAGGGCTTTTCGGTTGACGGTTTTTTAGGGAAACCGGTGATTAACCGCGCCAACCGCAATTATGAACTTTTTTATATGAACGGCAGGTTTATTAAAAGCACGCTTTTAAGTAAGGCGTTGGAAGATGGCTATAAGGAATACCTGATGCAGCATAAATTTCCTTTCTGCGTGCTGCATTTTACCGTTGATACGAAGCGGATAGACGTCAATGTGCATCCGTCCAAGCTGGAGGTCAGGATTGCGGGCGGACAGGAATTTTATGAGCAGGTGCGTGATCTTATTTTTGATTTTTTGCGCAGGCAGGAAATGATTCCGGAAGTGACGTTAGAGGATAAAGCGGATAAAAAGCCGGTATCGGAGCAGGTAAAGACGCCGTCGTATGTTTCCATTCCGGAGCCTTTTGAGACCAGAAGAATTGAGGCCGAGAAGCAAAAGGCGCAGGCGGTGAAAGCGGCAGAAAAAACGCAGACACAGAAAGAAGCGTTGACGGCAAAAGAAACCCAAATGGCAAAAGAAGCCGAAAACGCCGGAAATATCGTCCGCGAACCGAATCCGTATGGCGGTATGGAGGCGGCGTTTGGCGTAACCGCCACCAAACCGGAGCAGATGCAGCTTTTTGACGATAAACTGCTTTCGGCAAAGGCGAGGGAACATTATGAAATTATCGGGCAGCTTTTTGATACTTACTGGCTGATTTCCTATCAGGATAAACTGATGATTATCGACCAGCATGCCGCGCATGAAAAAGTAAAGTATGAGAGGCTTATCAAGCAATTTAAGGAACACAGCATTGTTTCACAGAATGTAAACCCGCCGGTGATTATTACGTTAAGCGGCAAAGAAAAAGAGTGTCTGATACAAAATATGGAGCATTTTGAGTCGCTTGGCTTTACGCTGGAGGAATTTGGCGGAAACGATTACGCACTTAGCGGCGTGCCGCTTGATTTATACGGGTATCAGGAAACGGAGTTTTTCTATGAACTGTTGGATGAACTTGCAAAAGAGGGTGTCGGCGGCACGCCGGACGGCATCCGCATGAAAATAGCTACGGCGGCCTGTAAGGCGGCGGTAAAGGGCAACATGCGGCTTACGAAGACGGAGGCCGAAGCGTTGATTGACGAACTGCTTTCTTTGGAAAATCCGTATAACTGCCCGCATGGAAGACCGACCATCATTACAATGAGCCGGTATGAATTGGAAAAGAAGTTTAAGAGAATTGTGTAAAAATCATATCAAAGCAAGATGGAGCGTATATGGAGAATCAGAAAAACCTAATTATTTTAACCGGACCGACGGCGGCAGGAAAAACTGCGCTTTCCATTAAACTCGCTAAGGCGGTTGGCGGAGAGATTATATCGGCGGATTCCATGCAGGTATACCGGCATATGGATATTGGCTCGGCCAAGGTGACGGCTCAGGAGATGGGAGGGGTTTTCCATTATTTGATTGACGTTTTGGAGCCGGATGAGGAATTCCATGTGGTAAAATTTCAGGAAATGGCAAAAGAGGCCATAAAGGCCGTTTATAATAAAGGGAAAGTGCCGATTATCGTCGGTGGAACAGGCTTTTATATTCAGGCGGTATTATATGATATTGATTTTACGCAGACGGATGAAGACAGTGCGTTAAGGACGCAGTTAGAGAATCTGGCAAGAGACAAAGGAAACGACGCCTTGTTTGAAAAGCTGCGCCGCATCGACCCGCGCGCCTGCGAGAATCTTCATCCGAACAATGTCAAGCGCGTTATCCGGGCGATAGAATTTTATGAAAAAAGCGGGGGAAAACGCATTTCGGAGCATAATGAGAAGCAGCATGAAAAATCTTCGCCATACAATTATACCTATTTTGTTTTGACGGATGAAAGAAAAATATTATATGAAAAGATTAACAGGCGGGTGGATAAGATGCTCGCCGACGGTCTTATCGAGGAAGTAAGGAGACTGCGGGATATGGGATGCCATAAAGATATGGTTTCCATGCAGGGGCTTGGCTATAAAGAGATACTGGAATATTTAGACGGCGAATGCACGCTGGAAGACGCCATTTACCGTATGAAA
The DNA here is from genome assembly GCA_023666125.1 of Bacillus sp. (in: firmicutes). Lineage (GTDB taxonomy): Bacteria > Bacillota > Clostridia > Lachnospirales > Lachnospiraceae > UBA3282. The sequence goes on from JAMPCN010000086.1 coordinate 8,576, forward strand.
CGCGATACGAGGCATTTTGCCAAAAGACAGCTTACATGGTTCAGGCGGGAAAGAGACGTCATCTGGATTTCCAGACAGGATTTTAGAAAGCAGAACGCGGGGTATGATGAAGAGGAAGAACGCATTCTTGCCTATATGCTGCAAACGATACGGGAAAGGCACGGGTTGTCCATATGAGAAAGGAAAACGAACCGGTAAAAGAAAACCGGACCTTACAGGGAAAATACAAAGAGCTTGGCATATCCGAAACGGTATACCGTTTCGGCGAAGAAATTCTTTCTTCGTTGACAGAACGTTTCAGGCAGATAGATGAGACGGCGGAATACAACCAGTTAAAGGTTGTGCAGGCGATGCAGGAATGCAGGGTAAGCGAGGCCTGCCTGATGGGTACGACAGGGTACGGTTACAATGATTTGGGAAGAGATACGTTAGAAAAAGTCTATGCCAAAATATTCCATACGCAGGATGCGCTGGTGCGCCCACAGATTACTTGCGGCACGCATGCGTTGGCGCTGGCGCTTCTTAGCAATCTGCGCCCGGGAGACGAGTTGTTATCTCCGGCGGGAAAGCCTTATGATACGTTGGAAGAGGTAATCGGCATCCGGGAATCGAAAGGCTCTTTAAAAGAATACGGCATTTCCTATAGACAGGTGGATTTGCTTGCGGACGGCAGCTTTGATTATGAAAATATCAGACAAGCTATCCATGATAAGACAAAGTTAGTCACAATACAGCGTTCCAAAGGCTACCAGACAAGACCGACTTTTTCTGTATCGCAGATTGAGGAGCTGATTGCGTTTGTCAAAAAGATAAAGCCGGACGTTATCTGTATGGTCGATAACTGTTACGGCGAGTTTGTAGAGACAATCGAGCCGGGAGACGTGGGCGCGGATATGACGGTAGGCTCCCTTATCAAAAATCCGGGCGGCGGCCTTGCGCCGATTGGCGGTTATATCGCGGGAACAAAAGACTGTGTGGAAAACGCCGCTTACCGTCTGACCTCTCCGGGGCTTGGCAGGGAAGTCGGCGCGTCTCTTGGCGTGACGGCATCCTTTTATCAGGGACTGTTCCTTTCTCCGACCGTAACGGCGAGTGCGTTAAAGGGCGCGGTTTTTGCTGCGAATATCTATGAAAAAATCGGCTTTCCGGTGATTCCAAACTCTGCGGAGAGCAGACATGACATTATCCAGGCGGTTACCTTTGGAAAACCGGAGGGCGTTATCGCTTTTTGTCAGGGCATTCAGGCGGCGGCCTGTGTGGACAGTCACGTAACGCCGCAGCCATGGGATATGCCGGGATATGATTCTAAAGTTATTATGGCGGCGGGGGCATTTGTTTCCGGTTCCTCGATAGAACTGAGCGCGGACGGGCCGATTGCGCCTCCTTATGCGGTTTATTTCCAGGGCGGGCTGACATGGCAGCATGCGAAATTCGGCATTTTAAAATCATTGCAGAATTTGATAGACTGTGGGATTGTCTCTACGGATTTTCACAGATTGTAACAGTTTGTAACAGTTCAGCCATGGTATTCATAATTTGCCGGAATTACATTATGAATCTATTATCTACGAATCGGTCGGCAAATTATTCATGTCGGGCGTCCGCCCTATAGAAAGGATTCAATAATATCTCCTTAGTGAGCAAGCTCCCACGGAGATATTATTAAATCCTTTCTGCATGGCTGAACTATTTGAAAAAATTGGGAAATTTTGTATACAGAAAAAAAGGATTGTGATAAAATAATAGGATGTGAAAGCTATTTTCCTTAATCCTTTAAGCAAACAGGAGAGAATTGCTGTCGGGAAAGAGGTTGAATGAAATTAGTTAAGTATGAGAACAATGATAGTAACGCCATACAAAATCTTCCATATGAGAAATTTATTTCCTATGGAGCGGAGACGCTGACGGATGCCGAACTGCTTGCCGTTATCCTGCGGACCGGAACGCCTCATATGAACGCGCAGGCTCTTGGCGCGGAAGTCCTTAAGGCGGCCGGAAAGTACGGCAACGGGCTTTTGGGGCTGCATCATATTCCGCTGCAGGAGTTGATGAAAGTAAACGGTATCGGGAAAGTGAAAGCGGTAAAGTTAAAGGCGCTGGCGGAGATATGCACCAGAATGGCACAGACGAGGGCAAGGGGAAATTTGTCCTTTAGAGAGCCTTATTCTGTTGCGGATTATTACATGGAGCGGTTTCGGCATGAAAAAGTAGAACATATTCTGCTTTTGCTGCTTGATTCGGGGCTGCATCTGCTGGAAGAGAAGATTCTTTCGACAGGCACGGCAAACGCTTCTTTATTATCACCAAGAGAAGTCTATATCAGCGCATTCCGGTCACAGGCGGCATATATTATGCTTTTGCATAACCATCCGGGAGGCAATCCTGCGCCAAGCGGGAATGATATCTCCATTACCGAAAGGATTGCCCAAATCGGGAAAACCATAGATATTTCCCTGATAGACCATATTATTATCGGTGATAACAGCTATTTTAGTTTTAAGGAAAGTAAACTAATCGGCTAAAAAGCGAAATGATGAAAGGAGTAATTTACCTTGGCAAATAATGCATTTGGAATTGATTTGGGAACGAGCAATATCAAAATATACAATCGCGCGGATGACAGCGTTTTTGTGGAAAAGAACATGATTGCGATTGAGAACAAAAGAACGTTGTTCGCATATGGCGATTCGGCATTTGAAATGTATGAGAAGACACCGGGAAACATTCAAATTACCTATCCGCTGAATAACGGCGTCATTGCAGACATAAAGAACATGGAGACGCTCATAAAATATTTTATGATCGATCTGATGAAAGGCAGTATGCGTCCTGCCGATTACTATATCGCGGTTCCGTGGGACGTGACGGAAGTGGAAAAACTCGCCTTTAAAGACCTGATAAAAGATTCTGACGTGAAAGCCAAAAAGGTTATGGTTGTGGATAAGGCGGTTGCCGACGGCCTGGGGCTTGGCATCGACGTAAAAAATTCACAGGGCGTTTTGGTGGTAAACGTCGGCTTCGATACGACGGAGATTTCCATTTTATCATTAGGCGGCATTGTCCTTAGCAAACTGGTGAAAGTCGGCGGCAAAAAGTTTGACGAAGCGATTAAAAATGCGGTGCGCAGGGAATACAGCCTGATTATCGGCGGGAAGACGGCCGAAAACGTAAAAATGGCATTGCAGGAACTGGAAGCGCAAAGATGCGGTGCGGTCGTATACGGACGAGATATCGTAACGGGACTGCCGGTGGAGCGTGAAATTCCGGTTTCTTTAGTGGATGAGTGCATGACGGAGCATTTTAATACAATTATAGACAATATCAAAGTCATTTTGGAGCGGACGCCGCCGGAACTGGCCGCGGATATATACAGAAACGGCGTATATTTAACGGGAGGCGCGTCGCAGGTAAACAAACTGGCGCAGCTTTTAAGCAAGGGAACGGGGCTTAAAGTGAATGTGTCCGAACATCCGGTGGAAAGCGTAGCGTTAGGGCTTGCACAGATTATCAAGGACGATAATTATAAATCAGTGGCTTATGCGATAGAAGGAATGAGTAAATGAGTCCAATTATAAAAAGAAAGGGAGAAAAATTTACTCTGCCGGGTAAGTATCTCCTTTTCATTTTAACAATTTTATGTACCGGTATGGTGCTTTTGACTTTTAATACCACAATCTTCAGCGGTCCTTTGAGTATGATAGCGGGATATACGGTTGTACCGTTTGAAGAGGGCATCAGTGCGCTCGGAAGCTTTTTGCGCAGCCGCTCGGAGGAACTTGGGCAGATGAGGGAGTTAATTGCGGAAAACGAGTCCTTAAGAGAGCAGGTTGACGAACTGACAATAGAGAATACGCGGTTACAGCAGGACAGATATGAACTGACGAACCTGCGCCAGTTATATAATCTGGATTCTCAATATGACGAATACGATAAAATCGGAGCAAGAATCATCGCAAGGGATTCCGGCAACTGGTTTTATTCTTTTGTGATTAATAAAGGAGCGGACGACGGGCTTTTGGTCGATATGAACGTGATGGCGGGAAGCGGGCTTGTAGGCCGTATTGTAGATACCGGCCCTAACTGGGCAAAAGTAAAATCCATTATCGCGGATGATTCCAATGTCAGCGCGATGGTATTATCCAGTTCCGATAATATGATTGTTACCGGAGATTTGAAATTATATGCGTCCGGCGTCATTTCTTTTGAACAGTTGATAGACAGCGCGGATGTGGTCGTGGAGGGCGATAAGATTGTGACTTCCAATATCAGCGACAAATACCTTCCGGGCATCTTGATCGGCTATATCAGCGCGATTGACACGGATGCCAATAATCTGACGAAATCAGGCTATATTACGCCTGCCGTGGATTTTGAACACTTAGAAGAAGTTTTAGTGATTTTAGAGCAGAAACAGACTGTGGAATAAGCAAAGGGAGAACTGCATTGAGGCGTATAGTAGCGACTGCGTTTTTTATTTTCATATGTTTTTTGCTGCAGTGTACCGTATTCAGGGCGCTTGATTTCGGCGGTATCGTTCCCAATCTTTTGATTGTGCTGACGGCGTCGTTCGGTTTTATGCGGGGAGAAAAGACGGGGCTTTTAATCGGTTTTTTCAGCGGTCTTTTAATCGACATTTTTTTCGGTTCGGTTATCGGTTTTTATGCCCTGCTGTATATGTACATCGGCTATGCCAACGGAAAGTTCAGTTCGATATTTTATCCGGAAGATATTAAGCTGCCGATTACCCTGATTTTATGCAGCGACTTTTTTTACGGCTTTGTCTGCTATGTGATTTTGTTTTTATTACGCGGAAGGTTTGATTTTACTTATTATCTGGTACACATTATTCTGCCGGAAATGGTCTATACGGTTGTCGTGACGCTGTTTTTATATCCGATTATTCTATGGGTCAATAAGAGACTTGAGAGTAGAGAGAAAAGGAGCGAGAAGAAGTTTGTTTGAGGAAGTTTGGGAGCATTTAAAAGAAAATATATTCAATATGGTGACTTCCAGGCTGCTTGTACTGCTTGTCGTGATACTCGGTCTCGGAGGTTATCTGATTTATACCATCTTTCAGCTGCAGATTGTAGACGGTGAGGAATATGCCAATAATTTCCAGTTAAAGATTACCAAGGAACGCACCATCGAATCAACAAGGGGCAATATATACGCCAGAAACGGCGAACTGCTCGCTTATAACGAACTGGCTTATTCCGTGACGATTGAGGATGTTTATGAGTCCGGCAGCAAGAAAAACGCCAATTTAAACAGTACCATATACCGTTTGATTCAGTTGATTGAAAGGAACGGCGATTCCATTATCAATGATTTCAATATCGTACTGGATAACAATAATAACTATCAGTTTAATCTGGAGGGAACACAGCTATTGCGTTTCTTGGCGGATGTATATGGACATGCCTATATAGACGACCCGGATTTCCAGGAAAAGGAAAAGAGCGCGACGCCGGATGAGGTCGTCACGTATTTATGCGGCACATCCCGCTATGGCATCGGAAATTATACGGACGAGGAAGACAAAGACAGTTTCGAGCCAGGTCTTGGATATACAAAAGAGGAAGTTTTAAAAATTCTGACTATCCGCTATGCCATGAGTGCAAACAGCTATCAGAAATATATTGCGACGACGGTAGCCAATAACGTCTCAGAAAAAACGGTGGCAGTCGTTATGGAAAATGCTGATGTGTTAGATGGTGTGGCGATTGCGGAGGGAACTATCCGTAAATATAACGACAGCGTCTATTTTGCGCAGATTTTAGGCTATACGGGGAAAGTCTCCAATGATGAATTGAAAACGTTACAGGAAGAAAACCCGCAGTATGATTTAAACGATACGGTCGGAAAATCCGGTATTGAAGCGTCGATGGAAACCATATTACAGGGAACGAAAGGTTCCGAAACCGTCTATGTTGATAATGTCGGGAAAGTCATTGAAACAAAGGACAGAGTGGAACCGGTAGCGGGAGACGATATATGGCTTACGATAGACCCTGATTTACAGATTGCGTGCTATCATATTCTGGAAGAGAAAATCGCAAGTATTTTACTGGCAAAGATACAGAATGTTAAAGAATATACGCCGCCCGACCCTCCGAGCAGCACCAGTATCATTATTCCCATTTATGATGTGTATTTTGCCTGTTTTGATAATAATGTGTTAGATACTGCTCATTTTTCTTCCAGGTTTGCCGGAGAGACGGAGAGCGTTGTCTGGGAAGCCTATTTGGATAAAAAGGCCAGAGTCTATGAGCAGTTGAAAA
>JAMPCN010000087.1 GCA_023666125.1 Bacillus sp. (in: firmicutes)
ACGAAACGACGGAGCATTTTATCCGCACTTTCAAAAAACATATGCACATGACGCCGACGCAGTACCGGAGAGCGGGAATTGTTATTTGATAATGATTCTGGTCTCTCCAGGCTCAATTTTTTCCATGTTCCCGCCTACGCTAATCCATACCGGAATCGCGTTCGGATTATAAACCATATCGCCCGCCGCGGAGAATTTCAGGTTGGCGGCGGCGTTCATATAATCTACGATTTCAATATTCGTCGCATACCAGATATCATCCCTGCCGCCGATATATTCACAGAATTTCTCCATCTTTGCCCACTCGTTATCATCCTCGCCGAATTCATAGCTGTGACCCCAGACATACATCATATACAGATATTGTGTCTTATGCAGGTCGGCAAAACGCTCCGCGTTTTCCATCAGGTTGTGATTGTGATGACAGGTCGATTTCCATTCCAGATAATCCGCCGGGAAAGCAAAATCATCCGTATTGCCGACAACGCGGCTGTACTCTATGCCACATGCGGGAAGCATCTGCATAATTTCCTTACTGTAAGAGCCGTTCGGGTAACTAAGCCCCCGCACCGGATAGCCGCATGCCGCCTCCAAAACTTTTCTGTCCTCTATAATCTGCTGCACCACCTGCGAGAGCGGACACCTTGCTATGGTCGGATGCGTATAAGTATGGCAGGAAACTTCATGCCCCTTATATAATTCTTTTACTTCATCAAACCGTATGCGCGGAATTTCTCCCATATCGTCAAAAAGCCCTTTTCCATTGATATGGAAAGTGCCTTTTATGCCATATTTATTAAATATGGCAATCAGCCTGCGGTCGTGGATTTTACCGTCGTCATAGCTCATTGTCAAAACTTTGTGTTTCCCGCCGGGAAAACAAGTGTAAATGGTTGTGAATTTTTGCTGCTCAGGTATCATTGTTTTTGCTCCTTTCCGGAATTTATATTGTTGTTTCCGACGTATCTACCGACTCATCCGTAAAAACCTGCGTAGGGATATCCGGAAGGGCAATCTGCACCTCCGCATTCTCCGCTTTGCCCTGTGGGTCGTATTCTTCGGGTTCTTCCTCCTCGCCCCAAAGGGAATCATATTTCTCATGTTCTTCCATCTGGTGAATCATCTGCGCGCTCTTTGCCGCCTGATATAACTCGGTGCTGTACTCTAATAATTTTTTCTCATCCGTGTAAGGCACTTCGTCTCCGTTTGACATTCTCCTTGCCACAGTCATGATTTTAGACAGTTCCATGCCCATATCCTGCATGACATCCGCCTGCTGCTTACTGACTTCCGCATTCCATACCGCCGCATACTGTTCTGTCAAAGAATCCAATACTTTCTGGTTTTCGTCAAATTTTTCCTGCGTTGCTTCTATGGAAAGCTGCAGAGTCGCCGCCTGCTCCGAAAATTGAGAAGAGCCTGTCGTTTCAAACTTCTTCTGCGCTTCGTCTCTTTGCTTAATAAGGGTTTTCGTCTGATTAATTAAATCCTGCCTGTAGGCACGATAAATAGATTGAGCCTCCGATATTTTCATAGTGTCCGCCATCCTTTACGATTTTATTGCACATCCTTGTGCTACTATAGTTATCGTCATTTTCTGAAGTTTTTTTAATAGTTTCCCCATCATCATATCATCTTGAAAAATGTTATCGGCAAGCAGCCTTTCCCAATACTTTTGCGCTTTTTTTCTCTCGATTCCCTGTTTATCGGCGTTTTCATAAAATGAAACAGCGTTGCCGGAGTCGTCTTGTGCAGTATTCTGTGACTGTTCTTTATATGAAAAAAGCATTCTACCGCATAAGAAAATCATTCCTGTGCAAAGTAAAACGCCTGTTGTTATCATCATTTTTATATTATCTAAATCTATATTTTCCCTTTCCATAACCTGCTACCGGCTCAATTACATCCGCTTCCAGCAGTTTTTTTAATAATTCTGATGCAGCAGAATCCTGTATCCCTAATCTTTCCTTTACTGCACTTCTTCCAAATATACGCTCTTTTCCAAAATATCGAAAAAGGTCTTGCATATGCCGTATTGTCTTTTTTGTATACTGCTGCATCCTGCGACTGTATACGACATCTGCGTCAATGTCCGGTTTCCGGATTCCAATATACGGTTTTTGTGTATCAATGTCCGGTTCGTGTACACTATTATCTGTTTTTCTATATTCCTTAAAAATTCCACTAATATGCATTGACCTATTGTGCAATTCATTTTTCTCATCAAGCAATAAATTTTTTAAAAACAACTCCAAAAACTCTGTTGTCGCATGCACATCATTTTTCAAATCATTATAATTTGCCCTTACAAGTGCATTCCTTTTTGGTAATATTATAATTGCGTAATTTTCCGGCATGTGCATAAATTCCTTGAAATAACTTTTTATGAATTGAAATGTATTCATTCGGCGTAAAACTGAATGCCCTTTCAGAAAGCAGCTTTGCAATACGCGCGGACACCTTGTCCGCCTCCTCTATGCGATTGCCCGATTTTTCAGGATTTTGGGCATAATATCTGTCCAAAAGTTCCTGTGCCTCCTCAATGGTAATCTCACCCTCAATATTTTGCATAGCTGTATCTTTCAAATACTTCGACGGCTTTAATCCATCAACAGCCTGAAGCCCCATTGCAATATGCCAAGCATAGCCTCTATCGCGCTTGCTTGGTTCTGTTTGTTTTATATACTCTTTAAAAGGGTCTCTATCCATTCAAATTCCTCTTGTTTCCATCCACGTAAACACTTATTCATTCCAAATATTCGCAACGTCGGAAGATTTCACTGCTCCTTTTAAAAAATTGCCTTTTATATCTGTATGTCCAGTGAACTTCCGGCGTCTAACCGGACGGCAGACTCTGCATTTTCTCCATATTCTTTTTTCAATCGCGCCAGCTCATCATTATAAATAGAGGTAAATACCCTGGCTCTTGCAAACTCTGCGTCAGTGCTTATGGCTTTCCAGTTTCCGGATTCCGGATTGTAAGAAAGCGTTTTATTCCCATTCGCATCCCAGAACATACACGCCGCATTCATTTTGCCGCCTGTCTTTCTCATACTTGATTCATAAATCGCTTTTCTGTCCGGCGATACCGTTTCGCCATGCCGCATACACAATTCCCTATACGCCGCGTCATCTCTTTTTCCGGTCGAAAACTCTTTTCTGGCAAGTTCTTTTATCGCTTCTTCAAATTCCTCCTCCGACATCGCTGGCTTATCACGTTTTGTCATAATCGTATTCCAGTTTGGTTTCGTAAACTTGATATCAACAGGCGTAAAGCGCAACGCAAAATTTCCGTAATCGCATTGCGCCAACGGACTGTTTATCTTTTTCTTATTTCCAAACATATGCTGCACCATATCAGCATACTGCGAATAATTATCTCTTGTTACCTGCATCTGCATCTCTCCTTATAATCTCCTGATAATGCTAACACTGGAATTTATATATATTTCATTATTAATATCGGATATCTTTGTCATTATTTTTAGATGCGCCATATGAAAGGCGGTTTTTATCCGTCTTATACTTTAACAAACGGAGGTCTGTTGTCAGAAAGCAATCACATCCTGCAATAATTGCGCTTGCGCATCATATGGGCGGTTAAATATAGTATATCCGCCCTTTTGAAATTATGTAAGAATAAGATCAGAGCAAACGCATCAAGCCTCAAAACTCCTCTCTTTCCTATCCACAATATAACTCGTCGTAATGGCCACCTGTGAAGGCACATAGCATGTCCAGACAAGCAGACAGATTACATGGTAAAATACAGTAACGGAAACGGTTGACGAATCTGCAAAAAGCGTACGAATCATAATGGAACCGTCGCAGCCTAAAAATAAGGTCATTCCTGTTGCAAAAAGCAGTGATTTACAGGATTTTTCTTTTATATAGTATATCCATGCAATAATCATGTTGATAACCAACTGCGTCATGGACCATGCAGCTATAGCATAGGGCAATGACAGTTTACCACAGGCATACAACACACCCAGTAAAAGTATATATGCCACAATTCTGATTCCGCCAATCAAGGGTGTCATTTTCAAATAGAACGCATAAACCGTCTGCACCAACGCAAAGAATAAATATCCAAAGACCAGCAGTTCCTTACCTCCAATTAAAACCAGAAATACATCTGCACATGCCGTCAGCAGCAATGCAAGCGGAATCCCCCATACGCTTATGTTTTTTTTGTTAATCTCCGGCATTTGGCTGTTAAATTTAGAACAGGCATAGATAATCACAATAAGATTTAAGAAAATAGCAGAATACATAAACAAGTGCAAAATCCACGGCTTTGCTGTCTGTTCTGCAATCTTGATTGCGCAAAAAATGACAAACTCTATAACAATATAAGCTGCCAGCCGTTTTTCATAAGATTCCTTTTTCATCATAAAAGTGTCCTCCTAAATAGTGAAATACACTTTTATCATACAACAGACAGCTATAAAAATCAGTAATCTTGCCAAAGAAGAGCAAAATATGGCAAAATTTGCTGGTTACTCATTATTTACTTCCTTATATACCAATTATATCCGAAAAAAATCAACGTCTGCCTTCTACCGGCAAAAATATCACGCAATGTTCTTTTCATCCATAACCTGACATCCTCTTCCGTTAATTCCCCGTTTTCTATTTTTACATTCACATTTGACTGTATCATCATAAATGCAATAAAATCATCCAAGGCAAAATCATATTCCATTTCATAACTTATCTGTTTTTCCATCACAAAACCATGCGATAAATCTTCCTGTTTCCAAATATCTTCCTTTCTTGGCGGCTTAGGGAATTTGGGCAGATATTGTTTTTGATACCATTCCGTATATTCTTCATTTCCTCTCATACCATCTGTTATCCAAAAATCGTATATAACCATAAGACCATTCTCTTTTATAACCTGACCGGCATTATGCAGGAACTTTTCTCTGTCTACCCAGTTGATAACGCCCGCCGCCGTCATGATGTCATACTTTTCCTCTGGCAGTATTGTTTCCTCAGCCTTTGCGACATAAAAACAGTATGCCTTATCATGATAAAGCTGCTTACATATATTTATCATTTCGGGTGAAATATCCGTTCCGGTCACTTTTTCACATATCAGCTTCAATCCCTTTGTCGATAATCCCGCCCCGCATCCTACATCTAACCCGTTCTTAAAGCTGTTTGTAATGCCGCAGTCTTTTTTTATCCGCTCCATGACCTGTTTATGAAGCCACGGTCTTTCCCTATATCCTTCTGCAATTCTCCGGCTGTCGAATGATTTACTGTCCATGTTCCGCACTTTCTGATACTATCGCCATAAGTTTATTTTTCCGCTTCAACGCTTTCTAACAGTTTTTTCGTATATTCCCTGATGACAGCGACAGATTCTTTAAATCTTGCCAGTTCTTTCGGCGTCATATGGATTTCCAATACATCCGATACGCCGCTGCGGTTTAAGACTACCGGCACGCCTGTGTAAACATCCTTTTCGCCGTATTCGCCCTCTAATAATGTAGATACAGGAATAATCCGGTTTTCATCATTTAAAATCGCCTTAATGATTCCCGCACAGGCAGTTGCAATACCATAGTAAGTGGTTCCTTTCCGATTAAGAATCTCCCAGCCCTCCTGCGTAATCTTGTACAGAAGTTCTTCCAAATCAACCTCCCCGACCAGTTCCTTGTTATCGGCAATCACATCATAAAAAGGCTTGCCCGCTACGGTTACGGTGGACCATGGAACCATCTGTGAGTCTCCATGCTCTCCCATCGAATAGGCATGAACACTTCTGGGGTCCACTTTCACAAGCTGGGCAATCATATTCTGCAGCCTTGCGGAATCAATCGCGGTACCTGTTCCAATTACCTGATTTTTCGGCAGTCCTGATAAAATCTTTACATAGTGTGTGATGATATCCACCGGATTGGAGATTACCAGAAAAATCCCGTCAAATCCGCTTGCCATAATAGGGTCAATAATAGACTTACAGATTTTTGCGCTGAGTTCCAAAGTATCCAGTCTTGTCTGCCCTTGTTTAGGCGGTGCGCCCGCCGTTATCACAATAATATCCACATCCCCGCAATCGCTGTAATCACCGGTCTTTACTTTCACATTGCGGTTCAGATATTCGATGGAGTCCTGCAAATCCAGCATTTCGCCATAGGCGCGTTCCTTATTAATATCAATCATCAAAACCTCATCACAGATTCCTTGTGTAATTAAACTGAATGCCGTGGTAGACCCTACCAGACCGCATCCTACAATCGCAACTTTACTTCTTGAAATTTTCATGATAACCTCCATTCCGGAGCGTTTGCGCGACGGGGCGACGCAAATCTCAAATTTGCGTCTGCCATCAAGGCATATTTGTGACGCTCCGGCACAAATTGCCGTGTGAAAAATCAGCACATCAGTGTGATTTTTCACACTAGCCTCCTGCAAAATAGAAAAAGGCGTATGGAATATTCCAAACACCTTTGTTTTATCATTCTATTTATATCACTTGCATACTGTTTTGTCAAGCTGACCGCGCTAAAAGTAATATTGGGCAGAAGTCTCATTTATGACGGATTCTGCACAAAATCGTCGTTTATGGTATCTGTGGCAATAGACATCTGTAAAATAAATTCGGAAATTTGTCTTGCGCTTATGGGAAAGCTGCTTTCTATCCATGCGCCTAATAATCCTATCACACCACTTACAATATATACATATTGATATTCCGCAAACAATGGATTCTTTATGCGTGATTTTACATGATATTTTTTTAATATCGTATCAATTAAACGTCTGTTAAAAGTTTTGTTATCGGACTGAATAAGTATGCGGAACATACGTTGGTTTTTCTGAACATTCAAAAAAAACTGTTCCAATATATCCACGAATTGTTTATCTGAAGTTATTATTTCCGATGTATCAGAAAGAATCGGAATCTGCTCCAAAACATCATCTTCAATTTCTCGGCGTAAAACGATTACATCTTCATAATACATATAAAAAGTTGACCTGTTGACATCTGCTGCTTTGCAAATATTCGTTACTGATATTTTTTCAGACGGATGATATTCCAGCAGTTCAAGATATGCGTCTTTAATCATTTTCTTTGTCATGCGCACTCGCCTGTTTTCTGACATAAAGAAACCCTTTCCGTTTTTCATACAAACTTTTTATTATTTTTGTTGAGATTCCAACAAATTTATTTAATATGTCGGAAACATATCGTTTTATTAAAAACTGTTTGTTGAATAATGAACAATATGCTGGTATTATAGCAGTATGCAGAGTGGGTGTCAATCAAGAAACACAACACTTCTGTTTTGGGTTACATACTTATCCCATATAGAATTTGCCTAAAAGAGTCGGAAAATCTCGTTCTCCGGCTCTTTTATGTGGTTTTCTAAAAATCCGTTTTCACTTTACTTATCATCAGTAACAGATTTCCAACCGCTTTTTCCATATCGAATCTTGTCACCTTTCCGTCCTGAAGTCCTTTCAAAATCTGCACAATAACCGGCGGACCGCCCGGCATCACAATATCATTCCCCGCTGCGACGGCATCTGCCCCATCCACTGCTATATCCATATCTCCCCAGTCGGTAATAACTGCGCCCTCAAATCCCCATTCCTCACGCAGTATCTGCGTACACAGCTCCCTGTTTCCTCCTGCAAAAACACCGTTTATCTTATTAAATGAAGTCATGATACAGTGAATATCCGCATTTTTTACCAGCATTTCAAAAGGTTTTAAATAAATCTCTCTTACCGCCCGCTCCTGTATAACGGAATCCACGGCGTCATAATTTTTCTTTGCGCTTCCACGCCTATACGTTTCCTGCTCATTGACGGCAAAATGCTTCGGGCAGACCAAAACCGGATGGTTTTCCTGTACTCCCTTTGTAATTTCACAAGCGCAAATGCCTGTAAGATAAGGGTCTTCCGAGAAATATTCAAAATTTCTTCCACCTAGAGGATTCCTATGAAGATTTACCGCCGGCGCCAGCCAAATATCTACCTGCTGCCGTGCGCACTCCTCTCCTACCGCATTCCCAAACTGATACCATAGCTTTCTATTAAACGCACAGGCAATCAGCATCTCCGTCGGCCATGCCATTTCACCGATGCCTGCCGGACCATCCTTATAAAATATGGATGGAATACCCTCTTCCAAAATTGCCGGAGAAACATATCCATTCGCTCCCACCGGATGGCTGTTCGTTGTTATCGGCTTACCATCCCCATCAAAAATAGTTTCCGGCTCGCTCCCGTCTCCAAAGGCAGAAAACGGCGTTCCCGGACCGTACCCCACGCACAGCGCAGCAAGCTGTTCTGCCGAAAGTGTACTTACCTTAGGATTTTGGGTTCCGCATTCATCTTTCGATTTCAGTTGTTTAATATCCTCTTTTGATATAAAAAATTCATGCGTACACGGGTTATCATTTTCGGTTTTTCTTTCAGCCGACAAAAAGGACAGCTTTCCTATATTGCACGATTGAATAACGAAACAGTTTCTACATTGCTCTACCAAAATTTCTTCTTTTACAATCACCCGCGCCGCAAGGCATATATTTTGGGAACTATTACCAACATATAATTCATAAGTTCCCTGTTCAATCTTATACGCTGCCGCAGCCTCATCATAATGGGCAAATTCCCGAAAAGGCACAAGCAGACTTCTCCTTTCTTTTTCCTCCGGCATAAGGAGTTTTGATTTTTCAAAACCTTTCAGTTCCATGACGGCATATGCAGTTTTTGTATTTTGGGCATGAAGATACATCTGCACCGTTTCTTTTCCCGGCATATGCCCGATATTTTGAATTACTATTTCCAACCGGATTCCATCTGCCTCGTTTTCCGCATGGATTGGTTCGATGGCAAAACGTGAGTAAGACAATCCATATCCAAACGGAAACAGCGGCTCTTTTCCAAATGTATCAAAATAACGGTACCCGGCAAAGACGCCCTCTTGATATACCGTAACCGGGCTTTTCACATACCCCGCGCTTCCATTTTCTTTTGCACTTAATCCATAGCTTTCATAAGTGAGAACATCTTCCGGCTTTTCTTTATTCCATGTAAAATGACTAGCGGAAGGATAGTCTTCATATTGCTTCGCAATCGTCACCGCAAGTTTTCCGGATGGATTGACTATTCCGGTCAAAATATTTGCCAGCGCCGCCGCCCCCTCCTGTCCCGGAATTCCAATAAAAAGAATGCTTTTAATACTCTCGTAGTTCTCTGTCCATGCTAAATCAATCAATCCGTTTACATTTAAGATGAGAACAACTCTGGTAAAATTTCCGCATACCTGTTCCACCAATACTCTTTCGGAATCAGTAAGATAATAGTCACCCTGTAAATGCCGGTCGCACTCTTCTCCACCGGAATTTCTTCCAATTACCAAAACCGCAGTATCCGTAAAATCACAAGCCTGCGCAATCTGCTCCCCGGATATTTGATACTCCGCCGCAGGGGCTTTATATCTGCCGAAGATTTCATACATAATCCCGCTATTTACCGCTTTCCCAAGCTTAGACCAGTCAAAATCATCCTTCTTATCTGCCGCTTCTTTCTCCATCTGTTCCTGATAATAGGCTCTCAGTTCCGGTTCTGCACAGATGCCCGCTTTCTCACATTCTTCCAAAATGTTTTTCCCCCCTGCGCCATGCGCCGCTCCGGAACCATTCCCTGAATAAAAAGTATCTATCTGGCTTCTACCGAAAAAAGCCGCCCGCTGCCTCTTGGCAAAAGGCAGCGTCCGACCATTATTTTTCAGTAACACAACAGCTTCTTCCACAAGCTCTCTCGCAATTTTTTCCGCTTCCATTTCTATCCTTTTTCTATCCTTTCTGTCTGCTTCTGCACCGGCAATTAAATTTCAACTTATATATCCTTATCATTCGGCAGCGTATAGTGAAGCGTTATCGTGCCGTCTTCCTTTTTATACCATTCCACATGGACTATTCCATGGGGCGTAATGACATCCCCGCTGGCATAATCCAAATATCCCGGCACAGGCTGTATGTTAATTTTTCCATATCCCGGCGCTCCCGGACGCACTCCTAAGATAACGGAAGACAATTCATAAAGCGCCAGCGCGCCCCACGCATGGCAGTCGCTCCGCTCGTCAAGATTGTTTTCCGCACAGGTAGTCAGGTGTTTGTCCAGCATACCCCTCCAAAGATTCCACACAGATTCCGTTTCCTCATAAAGCTCTGCTTTCTCCAATGCGCGGAACAAATAAAATGCCATTGCAACGCTGCACTCTGCATATGTCTTTGTATCGGTTAATGACGCTTTCAGCAATTCCCGTCCTCTATCCACGGAAACAGTATCCGTAAGAAGCGCAAATATCTGACAATGCTGGCTGTATTCCCGCACACCCGGACCATCCGTATATCTTCCTTCTCCATCCACACAATATCTATTAACAGCTGTACGCACCTTTTCAGCACGTCCGCGGTATTCCCGCGCCGTGTCATTACGGTTTAAATACTCTAAAATATCAGCGGCATACATCAAACCATAAATATAAAGAAAGCTTTCCATCGTTATCGGGCCTTTTCGCCCTGCCGGAGGCATACCTGTAGTTTCTCCCCAGGGCAGCGCCCAGTCGATAAAAGACCAATATGCACGTTCCGTAAGCTGACCGCCAATCGACCCAATCAATCCTCTCTCTTCCAGATTTTCTTCAAAGAAGTTTAAAATGTTATCCATACATCCAAGATGTTTCCGGAGAAATTTTTTATCTCCCACATACATCATATAATCGTAAAGCATTAAGATATAATATATCCCAAAGCTGGGAATCACATTGACTTCCGCATCCGGATAACAGGAATTTAGCGTACCGTCCGGACGCTGCGACCTGCGGAAATCATCCATGCACTGGCGCGCCAGTCTCTCATCCCCGGAAATTGTGTAAGTATACAAAATCTGACTGCGCGCATCCATCGCATATTGTAATTGTTCATAAAATGGACAGTCCGTATAAGTCTCCTGCATACATCTTTTTAATGAGCGCAGACTGATATCCCAAATCGCCTCCAGGCTTTTATCCGATGTATGAACCTGCGTATGCACTTCCAAAGGATATCCTGTCTCCAAATAATCAAAACCGGCAATGACAAGTTCCGCATCTGCCGTCTGAATTTCCAGCTGCACAAAACGAAATGTCCGAAACCAGAAAGGCTCATATGTTTCAGGCTTTTCTTCTGTTCCGTTTCCCGCAACTGTATAAGTATCTGTGAATCCGTGTAAATATCCGTTTTCCCAGTCTGTGCGGTTTCCTTTTACTGCAAACCCGCCTGGTGAAGAAGGCAGCTCTTTTACATATCCTTCGCTGGACATAATGTGTATCACGCTGCCTCTGCCCCCAATGACGCAAAGAGATAAAAATCCGCACATCATCTCTCCTGCATCTATTTCCACTATCTCATGGTTATGGGGGGCAATTCTGAGCGCGTCCCCCGCTTTTAACATTCCATCCCATTCTGCAGCAAAAGGATTATCTCTGCACTTTCCGTATAACCCCTGAAACTTCTTCGGCAGTTTTTGCATCGACGGTATGGGTCTTGGCTTTAAGTTTCCCGGACTTTTCAAAAGACTGATTTGTTCTTCCGAATAACTGATTGCATTCTTCCAGAAATTATCCTGATATTCTTTTTGCTTCCAACCCATCATTTCTGCATCCGCAAGATAATTTTCCAGAATTTGAAGTTGGGCATGCCATGGAAATTCGGAAACAATCTGAAAATCTTTTACCACCATACAGCGCCATGTTTCGTCTGCATCTAAGCGATATGTTCCGCTCATATCCTTTAAATAAAAACCGGGCGTATGCGTTCTGATGATGCTGTGATTTCCCCATCCATTGACCGGATACCTTAAAACCTCTACCGCCAGAATATTTTCTCCTTTTTCCAGAAAAGGCGCGATATCCACTTCATCATAATACCAGACTATGCAGTCTCCTTTACAGGGGCCTATTTCCGCAAGTTTTCCATTCACATAAAGTTTATAACGGGAATCCGCAGATATCCGTATCTTCATTTCTATCGGTTTCACATCCAGTTGACATTTCCGGCGAAAATAAACCAAATGCGCTTTTGTCTGATTCTGTTTCTCCCATTCGGGAACCCATATCCAATTTGCATTACCGATATCCATATACAATCTCCTGTTTAGAATGCTGTTTATTGTCCGCTCTTATCAGCTGCTTTTGCCTCGCGGCGTCTTGCCAGTTCCGCCTGAATTGCCGGCAGTTTCTTTTCAAGGTCAAACTGGGTAAAAATAGCAAACATAATCAGATTTATAATTAACGGTACATAATTTCCAAGCGCATAAATCGACATTCTCATGGAATCTGTTGCCGCTGCCAGCGTCGCATCATATCCGCCGATTGTCAAAAGTCCTGTCAGCAGAAGCGTACCAAGACCACCGCCTACCTTGCTTCCAAAGCCAATCGCACCCGAAGAGATAGCAAGAAGGCGTTTGCCATACTTCCATTCATTATAGTCTACAGCCATTGCCAGTAAAACCCCATACAGACACATAAGTGGAATCTGGACAAAACTGCCAATCAAGCCGGTCACCATATATAAAGTGAAATTTGAGGGCGCAATACAGCGGATACCTGCCATAACAGCCGCACCCATAAGACCGAAATAAATCGTATTACGCACTCCAATCTTATTGATAATCGGATTGGAAAGGACAAAGCCTATCACGGTTGCAATCATGCCTCCCGCGCCGAGAATCGCTACAAGGTTGTCATTGCCGAAAATCCATTTACAATAGTAAGTTCCTGCCGAACCGGTCAGCGAATTAGTAATCTGTGTAATCAGATTAAATAATAATACAATAACCCAGTATTTGTTATGTATCAGCATACCAAAGGAATCCACAAATCCTCCTGCTTCTTCTTCCTCTACCGCTCCGGCTTGATTCTCCCCCCCCTACTTCATCTGCAAATTTTGCTTTTCTTAAATTGTTCCAACTAATCAAAAAGAGCAGCAGGATTACCAGACCAAGGATTGCGCCATACTTCACCCATGCACTCTGGCTTCCGCCCAGAGCATTTGTCAATGGGATTGTTGCAATAGCAATAATCATTCCTGCGCCATAGTTTCCAACCGCGCGGAATACGCCTATTTTATTCCGTTCATTCTGACTGTTGGTACGAATAACCATAATCGCCGCATATGGCGTGGAAATCATCGTATAAATGACAGCCGTAAAAAGAATATTCGTTATACTGACATAAATGAGAGCGGGCAGGTCTCCTGCAGAACCCGGAACCGTAAAGAGTAAAATAGTAATAACTGCCGCCGGAATGCCCATATAAATCAGCCATTTGTAATATTTTTCCTTGCCGCCTTTCATACGGTCAATAAAATGTCCGAAAATAATATCCGTAAAGGCATCTAATACTTTTGCAACCATCATTGCAACTCCGACGCCGCCAACCGCAAGTCCTACTTTGTCCGTATAGAAATACGTCAACTGTCCTACCAGATTCCCCATGATGCCAAGTGCGAGCTGTCCGCCCATGTCCGCCATATAATCGCCCTTATGCATCATCTTTTGTGCGCCGTCTGCATCCAGACCAAGTGTTTTTGATTTTCCCATCCTTTTCCCTCCTGATTTTTATTTATATTTTTTCCCTTTTACAAAACGCTTCACTCAATCATAAGATGGAACATAATCCCCTTTGTCTCTTTCAGGTCAAAACAAACCTCTTCCCCGCAAACAACGCCATCCATAGTATCAATCACTTCGCCGATGGGATTCAAGACTTCCAATTCGGCTTTCTTTGCCTTAACTTTCAGCACGCCCTCGATTGTTTCCGCAAAAAGTTTTCCCTTTATTGTTACATTGGTAAAGGTTATTCCCATCATCTGTTCCCCTGCTTCGCAGGTAGTTTCATCACATCCGGTTTCTCCCATAGCAGTCAGGATAAACTCGGACGCCGTATCCAGCGTTTCCGCATTTTTCGCCATAACAGAAACAGACATTCTCTCGTTCTCAATCTGAATGCTGATGTTATCCGTAAGCTTTGTCTCTTCTTGCGGAACGCCGGAAAAATATCCACAATATGGCGTACTTACCGCAAACCGTTTCTGCTCCGGGTCGAAACAAATCTCGCCCGTATCGGATACCAGACTGCCGTTGATATAACCCGTCTCTTCGTTCCAGATACCCCATGTCTTAAACGCTTTATCTAAAACTTTTGCATATTCCGTATAATTGCCTGTTCCGGCAAGACGGCTGATTTCATGAATGACAAGCTGCTGCGCGCCCTGATAAATGCCGTCTCCTATTTCTTTTGCCCCTTCGGCTGCCAATGTAAGGCGTCTCTTATCCTCCGATTTACGGAAAGCATCCCTGTATTTAGACCACGCATAATATACGCCATGCTTTGCCTCGCTTAAATCTCCGCCATTGAAAAATCCTGCATTGATTGCCACATCTCCATCTCCGCGGTATTTAGAGCCGCCGTCGATAAACACATTTCTAAGCGAAGATACATACGGTACAAAAGTATGATTCACGGCATGCCAGTTCGGAAGCGTTTTAAGGTCATCCTGCGTGTAAACAATATCGATTTTATTCTTTGCCGTCTGCACCATCCCTTTTAAGAACATGGACGCCATAAATCCCCACTGGCAGGCTAGAGCCGGGTCGTTATAAGCATCGAATACATTGAAAATCTCATCAGCAGGCTGGTCATCCCAGTTCTCCGAAGTCTGATAATTAGACAAAATCAG
>JAMPCN010000088.1 GCA_023666125.1 Bacillus sp. (in: firmicutes)
ATCCCACTTATGATACAATTCAATACTTGATTTATTTTTATAGGAAAGTAATAATATCATGAATAAGGAAATAAAACAAAGCAAGATAATTCCCATGAAAACGGATTTTTCCACGACTTATGAGAATTTTTACGACAAAAGCAATTATGGTAATTTAGAATATCCGGTCAGCATCTATCAGGTTGACTTTGAACAGGCGCACACCCACTCTATCCGGTGGCACTGGCATGAAGAAATGGAAATTCTTCTCATTAATAACGGCTACGCCAAGGTAACAACGGATGACCACGAGCAAATTCTGCGTCCGGGGCAGGGTTTTATTCTCAACCAGAACGTGATGCACTCGATTCACAGTATAGAGGGGAACAACTGCACTTATTATTCACTCGTATTTCATCCGGATTTTTTATTCGGTTATAATAACTCGTATCTGCGGACAAACTTCCTGCTTCCGATGCAGAGTTTTTCCATATTAAAAACAATGCTGATGGATGCGGAAAACGCCTGGCATAAGAGTATGCTCGCCATACTGGAAAAGGTGCTTGACGTCAACCGCGCCAAGAGTTTTGGCTATGAAATGGTTACAAAAGGGTATTTATGCCAGTTCTGGGCGACGCTTTTAAACAAACTCCCGATGGCAAATATCCCGCATTCGTCGAATACATCGTTAAACGAGCAGCGGGTAAAACAGGCTATGCTCTACATCCGCCTGCATCATGCCGACGCTGTCACTCTCGACGATATTGCCGCCAGCATCTCCGTCAGCAAGAGCGAATGCTGCCGCTGCTTTAAGGCAACCATCCAGATGACGCCGTTTGAATACCTCATGAAATACCGTATTTTTGAGGCAAGCAGACTGATTCTGGACGACCATGAAAACAACCGCTCCATTGCAGAGCTTGCGTTGTCAGTCGGATTTAACAGCATCAGCTATTTTAACAAACTGTTCCGTCGGTATTTAGGCTGCACGCCGACCGAATATCGTATGCGGGTGGCTGACTCAGCCTACAACATCGATGTGGAGCCGTTTGCTATACCCATGTTCTAACCATGGCTTTTCACTGTTTATTGTTTGCGTACGTTTTACCGGACAACTTACCGGTAAAACGTACGCAATGTTTTTATCAGATAGTCGATATCCTTTGCCCCCGCCGTCTCTAACGCGGAGTGCATCGCAAGCTGGGCAAGACCGATATCCACCGTACTTACGGCTACCTGCGTTGTGGAAATGTTTCCCAGCGTGCTTCCGCCCGCAATGTCGGAGCGGTTGGCGTAAGTCTGATACGGCACGCCAGCCCTATTGCAGATATCTTTCATCACCGCCGCAGAATATGCGTCCGTCGCATACCGCTGGCTGCCGTGATATTTAATGACGATGCCGCCGTTTAGACATGGACGGTTAGCGGTGTCCGCTTTCTCCGGATGGTTCGGATGAAGCGCGTGGGCATTATCCGCGGAAATGGAAAAGCTTTCCGCAATCATACGTCTGTAATCCTCATCATCCATTTCAAGCCGTCCGCATATCCTGACGAGTACATCTTTTAAGAAAGTAGAAGCGGCTCCCTGCTTCGTTCCTGAACCCACTTCCTCGTTATCCAAAATCAGACAAAGATTGCAGTATTCTTCCGGTTTTTCACTAATAAGCGCCGTCACAGCGGCAAACGCGCACTCCAAATCATCCAGCCTCGGTCCCGCGATAAAAGCGTCGTCCATGCCAATCAGACGGCATTTATCCCTATTGTAGAGAAAAAGGTCCGTTCCCAATATCTCCTCTTCTAATATGCCCGCCTCTTTCGCTATTTCCTTGAAAAAACAGCCTTTACTCTCCGCTCCGCCAATCAACGCCTCCATATCGGTCTGGGGATTATATTCCACGCCCTTATTCATGTCTTTATTCATATGGATGGCAAGATTGGGGATGATAGCCGCGTCCTTATCCAGATTGATAAGACGGCTCTCCAAGCCCGCCTCTTTTTTGACAATCACTCTTCCCGCGACGGACAACGGTCTGTCCAGCCATGTGGAAAGAATCATGCCGCCGTACTTTTCCGTATTTAACTTCACATATAAGTTCTCAACGTCTATCTCCGCGCGCTCTTTTATTTTAAAGCAGGGGGAATCGCTGTGCGCCGCCACGATATGAAACCCCGCCGGGCTTTTATCCGGCAGCACGAACGCTGTCAGTGCGGAACCGTTTCGGTTTACATAATATTTTCCGCCCAATTTCACCTTTTCTTTCCAGGACTCTTTTTCATCCAAACGGATAAACCCCTCTTTATCCAGCATATTTTCCAGATTTGCCACGGCATGGAACGCCGTCGGGCTTTCGTTAATAAAAGCAAACATATCCTGTAACTGACCTGATTTGTTCATGCGTCATAAACTCCCTTCTTTAATCTGCGGCGTTTATCCGCCGCCCCGTTATATAATACCATGTTCCCGTCAAATCCGCCAGAGCCCAGCCAATCGGCACCGCCATCCAGATACCGGTTACGCCGAGCGCGGGAATCGCCGACAGCAGATATGCCAAAACAACTCTTGTGCCTAACGACACTACTGTCAGAATAACCGAAACGCCCGGTTTATTGACGGCGCGGTAATATCCGTAAAATAAAAACAACAGTCCGATACCGCAGTAAAACGCCGCCTCAATATGCAGATAACCGACGCCGGCGGCAATCGTTTCCATACTCTCTCTATCGATGAACAGACACATGAGCTGCCTTGCAAAAACGCATACCAGCACGGTAATAATCAGACAGAAGATAAAAACGCTGACAACGGCGTCGCGCATTCCCTTCCGGATTCTGTCCTGCCTGCCCGCGCCGTAATTTTGCGCGACATAGGTGGAAAAGGCGTTTCCGAAGTCCTGCACAGGCGCATAAGCGAAAGAATCGATTTTGACCGCCGCCGCAAAAGCCGCCATCACGACAGCGCCAAAACTGTTCACAAGCCCCTGCACCATCAAGATGCCGAAATTCATAATGGACTGTTGCACGCAGGTCAGCGCAGAAAGCCCCGTCAGCTCTTTTAAAATCTCTTTATCAAAACGGCGGTTTTCCTTTTTTACCTTAAGATTGGGATAACGGGCAAAACAATAGAGTAAGATGCCAATCCCCGCCAGATATTGGGAAACCGCCGTCGCTGCCGCCGCGCCGGAAACGCCCCAGCCGAAACCTCTGATAAAAAGAATGTCTAACGCAATATTAAGCAGCGCGGACGCGCCTAAAAAACAGAGCGGAACAATCGAATTACCGACCGCGCGCAGCAGATTCGCCACGAAATTATATAAAAAAACCGCCATAATGCCCGCAAATATCCACATAAAGTATTCTTTCATAAGCGGTACGATTTCATGCGGAACCCGCATAAAGAAAAAGATGCCGTCCATACCGGCATAGACCAGAACGTTTAAGAAAACCGACACGGCTCCAATCGTGACAAACGCCAGAAAAAGACCTTTTTCCAGTCTGTCAAACGATTTCGCGCCAAACTGCATAGAAAAAAAGGCGCTGCTTCCCATGCAGAGCCCTATGATAATCGATGTCACAAACACCATAAGCGTGTAGGCGCTGCCTACCGCCGCCAGCGCATTTTCCCCAAGGTAACGTCCGACAATCAGTGTATCGACAATATTGTATAACTGCTGCAGCATATTCCCTATCATAATCGGAAAGGCAAACTTCAACAGGTTTTTCATGATGCTTCCTTTGGTTAAGTCCAGGTTCATACTGCGCAGTCCTTATCTTGTCAATTTTTTCCCGGCAGATTTAGTACCGTTTGATTTTCTTAGACGGCGTTTTTTCAAACTCCGTTTCCCGCGTTTTCATACGATAGATACGCTTATATACCGGCGCGCCCTGATTGTAGTCGTCTATTATCTTTTGCAGCGCCGCTTCGATATCCGTGATTTTTTTCTTTTTGGCGTAATCGTAATCCGGGAAAATCTCCGCTTCGATAACGCCCTCGCTTTCACGGACTAAAATTTCCTGTACGAGACGCGCTTCGCCGATTTTATTTTCCAGTTCCTCGGGGGAAACATTCTCCCCGTTTTTCGTAATAATCAGATTTTTCTTTCTTCCGGTCAAAAAAACAAAACCGTTTTCGTCCGCATAACCCAAATCCCCGGTCGCCAGCCAGCCGTCGTGAAGCGCCTGTGCGGTCTCTTCCGGCATCTTATAATATCCCATCATAACGCTGCTGCCGCGAACCCACAGCTCCTCGTCCACAGTTTTTGCCTCGCAGTTGGGAATTAACTGCCCTACGGATTCTTTTTTGATATTCCAGCTTACCGTCGTACTGATAACCGGCGCGCACTCCGTCATGCCATAGCCCTGTAAGATGGTAATGCCGTATTTTTCAAACAAATCGATGTACGCCGGATTTAAGTATGCGCCTCCGCTGCATATCGTATGGAACTGACTGCCGAATATCTGCTTTTTCACAAGCTTTTTGGGCAGACCCGACACATCCTCCAGCTTCTTTGCAATCGTCTCTATCATAAGCGGAACCATCAAAATCATATGCGGCTGGAACAGCTTTATATTTTTTACCACACGCAAAAGCGAGTCGTTGATGCAGATAACGGCGCCAAGCGACATACCCTTTAAAATGTCCATACTAAGACAATAGGCGTGATGAATCGGCAGCACGGATAAAATAACCGTCCTTTCCGGAATCTTCATATCCAGGCAGGTTGCGTTTTCCGCCAGATTCCTATGGGTCAGCATAACGCCCTTGCTC
Organism: Bacillus sp. (in: firmicutes); assembly: GCA_023666125.1. Classification (GTDB taxonomy): domain Bacteria; phylum Bacillota; class Clostridia; order Lachnospirales; family Lachnospiraceae; genus UBA3282. The sequence continues at coordinate 4,744 of JAMPCN010000088.1, forward strand.
TTTCCCGTCGTGCCTGACGTATACATAATCGTACAGAGCGCGTCCGGCGAAACCGGAGCTTCGTATGTTCCCGTCTGTTTTTCCAGAAGTTCTTTTAAGGAAAGCACGCTATCGTCATCCTGCGTTTCTTTCTGCATGGAAATAAGATTTTTTATCTGAGGGCAGCGTTCTTTTGCCATCTCCGCCACGTCGCGGCGCATCTCATCGAAAACAAATGTTGTCACGTCCGCCCTGTCAAGCAGCTCGCACATCTCTTCCGCCGGCAGGGAAGCGTCTAACGGAACCGCCACGCTCTGGCTGTTTACCGTTCCCAGATAGGTAATAAGCCACGCGTAAGACGTCGCGCCCGTAACGGCGATATGGCTGCCGTTTTCCCCAAGTTCCTGTAAGGCAAGGGAAAAATGCTCGCTGTCCTGCTTTAACTGCGTATATGTTTTTGCCGCTACCTCGTTTTTGCCCGCTTTATAGCGGACGGCGTCCTCGCTTCCGAACTTTTTTTCCGTCTGTACGAGTATTTCACGAATTGTATTATATGTCATTTAGCGTCCTCCGTCAATGATTCCAGATATTCCACCGCTTCCTGTATCGTTCTGATATCGGCGGCTTTCTGCTCGTCCACCTCGATATCAAATTCATCCTCTAACTCTCCCAGCATACTCATGAAGTCAAAAGAAGTAAAGCCCAAATCCTCCATAAACCGTGACTGCGGCGTAATATTCTCCGGTTTTACTTCCACATAATTACAGATTACACTTACTAATTTCTCATACATATTCATCAACCTCTTTTCTTTCTAAATTCATTTCAGGTAATTGCGAAACGCCCTTGGAAAGCGTTTGGCATCGGGTAACATATACAAATCCATAAGCGGGAACTGTGAAACCGTCGGCGTTTATATGCGGTATTTTCGCATATTATGCGCCGTTACGGTTGAACTGTAGCGGAAGCGACCCGCGTTGGATTGTATATGCTGCCCATAGGCAATACTTTTTTAGCGTTTTGCAATTACCTGTATCAATTTACTTTTTATACTAACATCATAATATCCCCTATCGGCATATCCGGATTTTCCGTACCCTTAAACATAATCTTGCAAAGATAGTAATATAAGTATTCCAGCTCTTTTCGGGAAACGGCTTTAATCTGATGCTCAAAATTAAAGTCCAGCCCGTTATCGTCCGGTCTGTGCATAACCGTCAGATACATACCCTGTGTCGTCGCGCCGTTCGGGTACCATTTGGTTTTGTATTTGATGCCGCCCAGCCTGTCCAGTCCTTTTTCTTTCAGCGTAAGCGGCTGGTAGGTCAGAGACATCGGCTCGTATGTCCGTCCGTTTTCAATATGATAATATTTTGTGCGGTGCGCAAAATAGGAAACGGGGTTATAGTTTGCATGGCGGAACATCTCATTCTGCCTGTCGCGGATTTCATAAATGCCTTCTAAAAACGTCTTTTCTTTCGGGATAATCGTTCTAAACGGAAAAGAATGAATCCTTGTGCCGCCGGATTTTTTCTCGGAAAGCGTCGCCCGTCTGGCAATCGCGGTATTAATAGAAACGTCGTCGTTGCCGTTCATCTTCTGGAAATATGTCCGAAGTCCCATCAATAACAGACAGGCTAACGATACATGATATTTCTCGCAAAAATCCATCAACCGTTTCGTCGGCTCCTCCTCCAGATGGAAAATATCAAGTTCAGCGTCTACCGAGTCAGACACATTGACAGCCGCCCGCAGTTTGTCATTACCACTTTTTTTCCTTTCCTCGTCTAACTTTTTCGTGCCGTCGATGCCGTTATAAATCGGCTCCGAGCTTTCTATCAGGTTATGGAAAAACGCCTCGTCGCGCTCCTTTGCCTTACAGCCCGCCTCATAGGCAAGGTCTTTTTTCAACTGCTCGATATAGGACGCCATCTCGCTTGGATACTCGATACCCTCATAGTTGGCGCTGCAATATATTTCTATAATGTCTTTCATAAAACAGATTAAAGACTGCGCGTCCATCGTAATATGGTCGGCTAAAAAGTAGATGCCGTTATAGCCGTCCGGCATATGAATCATCACAATCCTGTTAAGCGGCGCGTCATGATGCTCGAACGGAATCTCTGTCCATTTCTGCATAATGCTTTCCGCTTCCTCTATTGTCTTATCTGAGAAATCCACAAATTCAATATCGCGTTCCTCTTTATCCACCACATACTGGTACCAGTTTCCCTCCTTATCCTGCGCTAAACGCAGGCGCATGGAATCGCAGCGTTCATATGCCTTATAAATCGCCTTTTTTAACTCGTCCCAGTTTAAGTCCACCTCAATGGTCAGACTCGTGCCGATATTGACAACCTGTTTTTTCGGGCAGAACTCCAAATAATATAAATGGAATTTCTGTGCCACCGTCAGCGGATATACCGGATATCCTTTTCTTTTCTGCATCATTTCTTTTTAACCTCTACTCTTTCTGCTGCAATGATTGTTACATTCCTATTTCTTTCCTAAACTCATCCAGCGCATTTTCATACGCCGCCGTGTCTATATAATAGCTTTCCGCATGTGCGGCGCCCGCTACTATCAGCTTTTTCTTCGGCGCGCTGCAGTTATTGTAAATTTCCTCACACATACTGCACGGCACAAAGGTATCGGCGTCCCCGTGAATCATAAGAATCGGAACAACCGCTTTTTTCACTTCTCTCGCTGCATTACACTCATCCATTCCGTATCCCGCTTTTTTACGGTTTACATAATCTGCTATCTGTATCAGCGGAAATGCCGGTAAATGATACATGGAGTGCAGTACATGCGTAAAAACATACTTCGGCGAAGTAAATCCGCAGTCCGAAACAATCCCTTTGACCTGCCCGGGAAGCTGTAAACCGCTTGCCATTAAGACCGTCGCCCCGCCCATGGAGGTGCCATGCAAAAGAATCTGCACATCCTCGCCGCATGTTTCGATTGCCCATGCAATCCACTGCAGGGCATCCTGCCTGTCCAGACAGCCGAAACCGATATATTCTCCCTCGCTCTGTCCGTGCGCCCTCTCGTCCACCAAAAGCATCGCATAACCGTTATGTAAATAATAACCTGACAGTCCGATATAGTCTTTCATACCCTCGCTGGTGTAGCCGTGAAAGCAAATGACAAGTTTCTTGCTTTTTTCATTCGGGAAATAAACCCCATGCAGCTTCAAACCATCAAACGATTGGCAATATACATCTTCGTGGGGCTGTGCGAGCATATACTCCTTCCGTTCACCGATAAAAGGCATATGCCGGTTCCAGTCGGTTCCCGCCATCTTTATCGTCCGCTCCGTTTTCGCTTTCCCACGCTTCATTGTCCTTCTGTAAAAATATGCCGCTTCCGCTATCTGCGCCGTCGCTATCACGCCCGCCGCTCCGACCGTTGCCATTACCCCTTTTAACGCTTTTTTCATATGATAACCATGCCTTTCTCTCTATCCGAGACGTTACTTTTTCTTACTGTCAATCAGGCTCTTTAATTTCAGCGCCTTGTCAATATTGCCCTCTACCTTTAATTTCTGCAAGGTAACCGCCATTATCGGGTCCTGCTCTCCTGACGCAATTTTCATCAACGTCTCCGCTTTCGCCGTAAACATGGCGTCTCTGTCGAAATATTCATAAGGCTCCACATACAGCTTGCCATCTTTTACCTCTACATAAAAAATGCCCTCAGCCTCGCCAATAATATTGAACTGATAAGCCAGATGCTCCGTCACGTCACTGACGTCCGCCTCCATAAACTGATTTTTTACCTGTGCGAAAAATTCCGCATATGTCATATCTTTATCCTCCCTCTTTTTGACAAAAATCGACCGCCAGTCGAATTCGTGTTATCATTAGATTATCACTATTTCGACTGGCGGTCAACTGATAAATTCGGATTGTATCGGGCTTTTATCATTTATAAATCGCTCTTCCTGTACCCAATCTCCACCTTTTCATTTTTCTTCTGAATCTCCGCTAACATCTGTTTTACGATATCTTTCGAGGTCGCTTCTACCTTAATCAGTTCATCCTCTGTCGTTTTTAACATTAAAAAGAACATATCGAAGCTTGCCACGCCGCAGCAAAGCCTGCCGTTGACTTCCTCGATTCTAAGATATGCCTGCCGGACAGCTTCATACGGCAATGTATACCATTTAAAACCTTTCTTATATGCAATTTCACTGTCTCTTAAATGAATCTTCTTATCTTCCATAACTTTCCATACCCCCTGTTTCGATTGCCAGTGTTTCAAACCAGTAAAAAAGTAACGCCGCAATAGCTGCTATCAAAAAAATGAAAAATCCCGTCAACACTTTTTTTACATAATACATACAATGCCTCCATCCCCATTTTCATCATAATATAAAACGGCACAGCCGATTCGCAACTGTGCCGTTTAGGATTATTGCTATTTACTGTTGTAATAAAGCGTTTAAGGCCGCGATATCAAAAAGGTCTGTCTCAAACGCAACAACGTCCGCTGAGTTCGGCTGCCATAACTGGTCTTTTATCTCTACCTTGATGTTTGCCGTTGTCGGCGCGTCATAGGTTACATTCGCCAAAGCGCTGTTAAAGCTGTCAACATAAGCCGTAAACAATCTTTCTCTTAACTCGTCTTCTGACGGCATCTCCGTTGCGTTTAACAATTCCGCTTCCAGACTTTCCACTGCGTCCATATATGCCTGAATTGCCGGTTCAAACACGTTAATCTGCTCATAGGAAATGGTTACCACATAAGAACCGTCATCCTGTTTCTCCGCTCCGTCAACCGTATATTTTGTTTTACCATAAATATCTTTCATGATTTCCTCAACCTGTGCGCGCTGCTCATCGGAAACCGGTCCTGCGCCTGACATTTCGATTAAGGTATCAACTTCGCCGCTAAAAGCTGTTTCATAAGTTTCTGCCGCTTCTTCAGCAGTGCCGATTTTCATAGATACGAATTTGGTGGAATCATTCTTATAAGAGTTATCCAAAATTGCGCTGATATAGCCTGCCGCATCGAAAGACGCTCCACAGCCTCCCAGGAAAGCAGCCAGCATAACGCATGCTAACATCACTGATAGCTTTTTCATTTTCATTTCTAAATCCTCCCTCATTTTGCCCGTGTACTTTATGAATAAATCATCCAGAGAATAAATCTATCAGTCTTTTGGGGGTTTGTCAATATGTTTTTGTAATTTTCAGGTTATGCAATTTCCTCAGAATTTCGTTTGATATTCTCCACTACTTCCATAATTTGTTTCGCAGTTTTTATATCATCCTTAAATAAAGTTGTAATACTTCCTACTGACCTGAACGGTTCTTCCATAAGCACTTTATTATCATCAATATTTCCGTTCGCAGCAATATAATCTACAATAAGATTAACAAAACGTATCTGATTAATATTTAAACGTTCTTCTTTAAGGAACTCACTAAACGCCTCATTTACAGCAGCTCTATCCACCCCGATAATCCGACGGACAAGCCTGCCGACAGGTGTATCCCCATATTCTTTTACATAGTCTTCTTTAGATCCAAGTTCCTGCCATAAAATACGTTCCAGTTCTTTAAGGTCACCTTCGGATAATTGCTTATTGTTCCTAAGTTTATATACAGAAATTTTATCCCTATGCTCTTTTAAATAAAATTCGACTTTTTTACGATAATTCTGCAAATCGCTGCTATCATAAATCGGTTCACCCATAGCTGTATCAACAATGGTATCAGCAAAATTGGTATAATAAACCCTTTGCACAATCTTATCCAAATATTGCAGCAGTTCACGCATAGCGGTCCTCACCGTATCAAGTTCCATAATTGTTGCCTGCTCCCAAAACTCTGCCCGCTGCACTCTTTCAATAACTTCTCTCTGTTCTGCCACCTGCGGAATTGCATACTTTGCAGACAAACGCTGTGCCGTTTGGATTACGATATTGACAGGCGTTTGGATGCTCTTACTTTGCAGTATTCCTAAGTCAATGCTGTATATTAGATAATCAAAACGTCTTGCAAGTTCATCTTCCTTTTTAGGTTTCACAAGCGGAGCAATATGTTCCTTAATCTCCGAAATCTCAATAGACTCAAGATTATTCCAGCTAGAGCGGCTGCGATACATTTCAACATATCTTAAATGTCTTTTTACCATAAAACTGCCATTATTTAATTCCATAACCGATTGGTGCAAATCATCTGCCAAATTGTTTCTATAAGAGACATAATACTCATCAGCCATAAAAGATGAAGACTGTAGTTCCCGGCAAATCTGTGCCTTTATATTATAAATTTTCTCACACAGTGTTTCCTGAATGCCGGTTTCGCTGCCGTTTTTATTCACTCTGAAATACTCAAAATTATTGCAGAAATCAAAAATTAGAAATCTTTCTTTATCAATTCCTTCTCCCAGCAAATTCGGACATAACCTTGTTCCTCTGCCAATCATCTGCCAAAACTTCGCATAACTTCTGACTTTTTTAAAAAACACCAAATTCAAAATTTCCGGAATATCAATCCCAGTGTCAAGCATATCTACAGATACTGCAATCTGGGGCATTTTATTTTTTGTGCTAAAATCATCTATCAAAGAATCACAATACTTAATACTATAATCAATCTGCTTTATAAAATTCCCGCCGCATTCCGGAAATAAAACGTTAAACCTCTTTACAATAATCTGTGCATGCAGGCTGTTTTTAGCGAAGATAATTGTTTTACCAAGTTTATCTCCTCCTTCAATTTTAAGTCCTTTTTCCATAAGTTCTTTTAATACCTTATCAATGGTATCCGTATTAAAAAGCCATGAATTGATTGCAGAACTTGCAATATCATCTTCAATTGCCTCATCATCTCCGAAAGTTTCCTCATACTCCTCTTTTTCTTTATCCGATAAATCATCATAATGAATGCCATCTTCCATGATTTTGGTCTTATATTCAAGGGTTGAATAAGTAACCAGATACCCTTCCTCAACAGCTTTTTCCAATTCATACGCAAAAGTGGGTACGCCTCTTTCCAGATCAAAGATACCATATGTATTTTTATCAATTTCATTTTTAGGTGTTGCGGTCATACCCAAGAGCAAAGCATCGAAGTATTCAAAAACCTCCCGATATTTTCTGTAAATAGAGCGATGAACCTCATCACAGATAATCAAGTCAAAATGACCCGGACTGAACAATCTTTCTCCAAACTTATTTTTCTTCTCATCAATTGCATTCATCATCGTGGGATAAGTCGAAAAAATCATGCGGGAAGACTCCGGATCATCTTTGCTGTCCAGCAGATTACAACATGGCAAATCACTAAGCAGATTTGTATAACTGTTCTTTGCCTGTCTCACTAAGGCAGTTCTGTCCGCCAAAAAAAGGATATTTTTCACATAATTATGACGTCTTAATACATCTACCACACTGATACTTACTCTTGTCTTACCAGAGCCGGTTGCCTGCACAATAAGCATTTTTCTATGTTTTTTAGCAATAGCATCACAAACAGCAGTAACCGCTTCTTTCTGATACGGACGATTCGTAATAGCATCTCTGATTTCTATATTCTCTAAAGGTTTACGCTGCTTTCTTCTATCAATTTCTAATTGTAATTCATCCTGTGTAAAAAATCCCGAAACCTCCCGGCTGGCATATCCCATATAATCATTCGTATAAAAAAACTCAAATCCATTTGTCGTATAAATCAAAGGCCGCCTGCCATATCGATTTTGCATACAGTCAGCATAAAGTTTTGCCTGCTGACTTCCGACCATGGCATCAACAGAAGCTTTCTTTGCCTCAACCACCGCAAGAGGAAGATTATCCTTGCCCCACAGCACATAATCCACATAACCAATTTTTGTACTATTAGTCATTCCTGTAACAGGTTCTTCAACCGTGCAATTTCTTCCGATAATCCAACCGGCTTCCTGTAATTCCACATCAATATACTTCTTGCGCGTTTCTGCTTCACTAATTGTATCTATATGGAATTCTCTTGTCTGGGTATGCTGCTTACGTTCTTCGGTCATTTGCCTCCGAAGGCTCTCATTTTCCTTAAGAACTTCTGCAAGTTTTTTATCTTTACTGCTTAAATTCTCATATAATAATTTTAATTCATCCGCCTTTATGCGTTTTTCGTCTCCAGATGATAAAATTGATTCATCAAAAGTTCTTTCTTCATACTCCTTGGAATAAGAATAGTCAATCCAATCACAAAATTCAAAAAGATCCCTTAGGGCAAGAACAGCCTCATCTCTTTTGATATTACTATTAGTATGAACAGCAACATTTCCCAGATGGATTGTATATTTAAGCATCGGAAAAAGTCTCGGCTCAATAATATCTTGAAAGGTTTGTTCATGAATCAGACTGGAAACATTATCCCGATATGGCAACTTTAATTCTGCATCATAAGAATATACAAACCGCACTGCCAGTTCCAAAGCACGTCTTGACAATATTGCACAGGTTGCCGGAGAAATAGCAATACTCTTTTCCGCTTCCACTGCCTGCACGGCAAAATCTGCATATTCCTTTTTTTCTAATAAATAATCAAAGTTAGTCTCCATGAATACCCGCCTTTTTACATTTGTATCTTTATCTTTTATCTGTATTCTGGTAAAATCTCGTCATTTTTCAAAGGCTTTCCGTTTTATATACTGAATAGCCTTCGTAATAATAACTATAGTCAATACCTTTCATATATACTTCGCGGTCATCGACCTTATCGGTCAACGCATTTTTTAATAGACATTTTATCTCCGTGTCCTTAATCGGACTTCTTTCCATTGCCAGTAAGTAATCATCCTTATCAATCTTACTCCAGTCAACCACCATGTGAAGTTCCTGCTTCATCATCAAATCCAGCCATATCCGCGCGCTCCTGCCGTTTCCTTCACGAAATGGATGTGCCACATTCATTTCAACATATTTTGCAACAATCTCGTCAAAGGTCGATTGGGGCATTTCCTCAATATTTCTAAGTGCATCATTTAAATACATAACCGGTACAAATCTAAAATTCCCCTTTGCAATATTAACATTTCTTATCTTGCCTGCAAAATCATAAATTTCTTCAAAAAGAAACTTGTGTATCTTTAAAAGACTATCCAGCGTACCGGCTTTCAAAGTATATAAATATCCGTTTTCAAATAATAAAGCCGCTCTCTTTTTACTGATTTTTTCTTCTACCCGGGCAAGTTCTGAAGAATCGGTTATATTAAATTTATTTTCAAGCGACATAGCATCCTGCCTTTCCTATGTTTGCATGGTTATCTCAGGCGACAAATTTCAATTTGTCTACTTGATGAACGAAAGCGGCGAATTGATTCTGAAGTTTGAGTGGTGGAACTGGAATTTCTAATGTTCCTAAAATCTGTTGATTAAGGTTTTGGATATTTGCTCCTCTTCCAACCATCTTTTGGCGCATTGAATCTGTTTTTAATACCCTTAAAATATAAGGAATTGAAATAGCATCATCCGTTTTTCTATATCTAATGCAAAACCCACTAAATGTAGTTGGTACATTACCTGGATAAACAACTAAACTCCTTCCAACAAGTGCTTTATTCCCATTTGATCTTACAAAAATAATATCGCCATCTTTCAATAGATATTCCTCTAAAGGCATTTCATTCAATGATACTGTTGGAAGTTTCGCTGTATCATCAATATAATCTAAGTTCTTGAAATCTCCCACACCTACACAGTTGATTTCTATCCCAGTATCATCCTGATGAAAATTCATTCCATTCTTACAATTACCCATATCTAAGAAAGGCTTTTTAATCCATCCTTTAGGATTTTGAACTGGATCCCCAAACATCTCCACAAATCGGGATTTGATTAATTGGTCAAGTATAGCTAACTGTTGACAACGCTTCTT
>JAMPCN010000089.1 GCA_023666125.1 Bacillus sp. (in: firmicutes)
CATCGTCTGGCCGCCCTCGATAATATAATCCACGCCAAGCCCCGTCAAAATTTCATTGATGCCGTCTCCGACGGAAACCGCAATGAATCCGGTCTCTTTCTTTGGCATTTCCACAGGCTGCGCCGCAGAACTTGCCGCTCCATCGTCAGTCTTTCCCGACATCTTAAAGAGCTTTTCCTGATGCTCCAAACGCATATTGTCTATTTTCATGTTGGAAAGCGCGCCATACTTCAATGCCTTCTGGATAGCCAGCCCGGGGTCATTGGTATGTACATGCACTTTTACCACGTCGTCATCAGCCACTACCACAATGGAATCACCGATAGATTCCAGATATTCCTTAAAATCCATCTCCATTTTGATATTGAATACCCTGTTTAACATAATGATAAATTCCGTACAGTACCCAAATTTAATATCTGCGTTTGCCTGTGCCTCCAAATTTGGGGAAAGCCTCTGCATAGGCGCACTCGGCGCGGCGGATATCGTCAAATCCAGTTCCTTTCCCAGATATGCGTCATACGCGCCCTTTAACACCTGCATCAGACCCTGTCCGCCGGAATCCACAACACCCGCCTGTTTTAATACGGGAAGCATCTCCGGTGTCCGGCTTAACACGTCGTCCGCATGGCGGATAATCTGATCCAAAAACTCCGCCAAATCTTCCACGCCGGCATCCGCAAGTTCCCTTGCCTTTTGGGCGCCGCCCTTTGCCACGGTTAAAATCGTACCCTCTTTCGGCTTCATAACCGCTTTATATGCCGTCTCTACAGCCTTTTCAAAGGCGTCCGCCAAAATCGGAACCGTTATGATATCATATGTTTTAATGCCTTTGGTAAACCCTCTGAAAAGCTGTGACAAAATAACTCCCGAATTTCCTCTTGCGCCGCGCAGGGAACCGGAGGAAATTGCCTTACATAAGGAGGGCATGTCAATCGTTCCCATATCATGCAATACGGCAACCTCTTTTGCCGCCGACATAATCGTCAAGGTCATATTCGTGCCGGTATCTCCATCCGGCACCGGAAATACATTTAACTCGTTAATCCACTCTTTCTTGCTCTCAAGATTCTTTGCGCCCGCTAAGAACATCTTTGCAACCATCTTAGCATCCATACTATTTGAAGCCACCTTACGTCCTCCCTCAGTCAATCGCTCTTACACCTTCCACGAAGATGTTGATTTTTTCAATTTCAATCCCGGTAAATTCTTCCACCTTATATTTGACGCTGTCAATCAGATTGTCCGCCACGGCCAGAATGCTGACGCCGTAAGAAACAATCACATGGAAATTCAGCGTTAATTTGTTATTCTTCAGTACCACCTGTATGCCGCGGGTCATACTTTCCTTTTTCAGTAATTTTACCAGACCGTCTTTTACGCTCATGCCGGCCATGCCGATAATGCCGAAACACTCCATTGCCACAGTGCCTGCATACTGCGCAATTACTTCATGGTCAATCGCAATATTCCCCATATGCGTATCCATTGAAGAAGCTTTCATATGAATACCTCCTTACTATATTTTAGACATATATTCGTATTATAACCCGCCGACGGCAAAAAAGAAACTAATATTTCGCCTGCCTCCAAAGATTATTTTTTTTCAGTTCAATATATTCACTGTAAGCTTTCTCCAAAATCTGCCTTTCGTTGGCAAATTTAAGAAGATGATAAGCCTCATGATATTTATAATACCCGGAATCCGTAAAATATTCCTCCCGCTGCGGCTTTGTGTAATAACTCTCCGCCCTCATCAGATACCAGTGGACCTCCTTTTCCACAATATCTTCCGGTACGGAAAATGTATAGCCGCTCGTACCGATATATTTCATGATTTCCGCGCGTGCGCCGGACTCTTCCCGCACTTCCCGCACGGCCGTCTCCTTATGCTCCTCTCCTTCTTCTACGGTTCCTTTCGGGAGTACCCAGCCTTCGTACTTATTATGGAAATTTTTATATAAAACAAGTATTTTCCCGCGGAAAATAACAACGCCTCCGCAGCTTACCGCCTCAATCATGACTCATTCCCTCCATCCAGATATGCGTTGAAAATCCGTTTTGCAATCGGCACTGCAAAATCACCGCCGGAACCCGCGCCCTCTATAATCACCGTCACGCAAATCTGCGGATCTTCCACCGGCGCAAATCCCGTAAACCACGCATGGGAATCCGTTTTGACGCTGTTATATTCCGCCGAGCCGGTCTTTCCCGCCGCCGTATAGCTGAGTCCTTTTAATTTCGTAGCCGTACCGCTCTGTACCACTTCCGCCATCAGCTCTTTTAATGCCTGCGCTTCTTCGCCCGACATCAATCTGCCGTATTCGTCGGAGGAAAACTGTTTCATCACGTTCCCATTATAGTTTTTCACATAATCGACCAGATACGGTTTCATCAATACGCCGTCGTTGGCAATCGCACACGTTATCATATTCATATGAAGCGGCGTAATCTGGTCGGCCCCCTGTCCGATAGAGGCCTGCATAACATCAGAATCCGAAACGCTCTCATCTACGATAACCCTGCTTTTATTATAGGCGAACATCACCGGCAGTTCTTTGTTAAAGAGCAAATCGGATAGCGTATTCTGATAGTTTGTCCTGTTTAACGTCATGCTGATATTGGCAAAAGACGCGTTACAGGACTTGGCAAAGGATTTTGTAAAGTTTTCGCTGCCATGCGACGTACCGTGATAGCAGTTAATCACATCATCACCCAGTTTAAACCGGCCGCCGCACTGATAGGAGTAATTCTGGTAGGTATCCGGATTTTCCCTGATATATTCCAGCGCGGTGACAATCTTAAAAGTGGAACCCGGCGGATATAATCCCTGCGTCGCGCGGTTTAATAAAACGCCGCTGTCCGTATCCTCCAATAAATCATCCCATATATCCTCAATTTCATTCGGGTCAAAATCAGGTTTTGACACCATTGCGAGAATCTTTCCCGTGGACGGTTCCGAGACGATAATTGCCCCCCTATAGACGCCTAACGACTGATAGGCAACCTCTTGCAAATCGACGTTTAACGTAGTCACCACGCTGTCTCCCGGATATTTGACGCCGGAAACCTCGCTCGCCACCTTGTCGGACAGTTTGGCGTTGGACTGTATCAGATAATAGTTGCTCTGTGCCTCCACACCGAACCTGCCGTTAGAAGCATAGCCTACCACATGGGCAAACATATTGCTAAACGGATATTCTCTTATCTCCTTACCGTCCTCGTCGGTTACTGTCTGCGCAAGCGCCTGTCCGTCACTGGCATATATTGTTCCTCTCGTATTCTGGGCCTTTAGCATTTCCTGCCTGCTGTTATAGTTATTGTCAATCATTTCCTGCTTATGCGTCATGGCATAATAACAGGTATAACTCATCATGCCCAGAAAGAGGCAGACAAAAACGCCCGTCACAAACTGAATCTGCCTACTCGTCTTCTTTCGGTTCTTTTGCTTCTGTTTTTTGATAAGCAGCGCTTCTTCGCGGCTTTTCTTTTTTCCTTCTGACACTTTTTGCTCCTTCATCCTGCCTGATAATATACAGGCCTTCTATAATAAAAAACATCACTAACGTCGTCAGCACGGAACTTCCTCCATAGCTGATAAAGGGCAGCGTAATACCCGTCATCGGAATAAACTTCGTTCCGCCCCCGATGGTCAAAAAGACCTGGAATATATAAGTGATGCCAAGACCAAACGCAATCAACTGATAAAAACGCTCTTTTAATTTCATGGAAATATTCATCACCATAATAAAAGAGCTGATACAGATTAAAATCAAACACATGGCAAATATAATGCCAAGTTCCTCTGCCACCGCGGAAAAGACAAAATCCGCCTCGACAAAGGGAATCGCCGTGGGATTCCCCTGGAAAAGCCCCAGCCCGAACCATCCGCCGCTGCTGATGGCAAATAGAGACTGCGTAATCTGATAGCCCGCGTCGTCGATACAGCTCCACGGGTCGCGCCATGCCTGCACACGTATCTGTACATGGGTAAAAACCTGATAGGCCAGTATGGCCGCGCCGCAGCCTCCCGCCGTGCCAAGCAAAAGATAGCCGATATTCCTCGTTGCGATATATACCATAAAAATATATACGATAAAGAAAATGAGCGCGCTTCCCAAATCCTTGGAAGCGACCAAAATCAACACATGGATGCCTGCGATAACCGCCGTCAGCATCACCCGCAAAATATCATGCGACTCACTGAGCGCGCTTGCCAGAAAGAATACAAAAAGGATTTTGACAAACTCCGACGGTTGAAAGGTTATGCCGCCGATGGAAAAGGAAATCTTGGAACCGTGCGTCACGGAACCCAATGTCAAAACGATGCCCAAAGCGCCGATACCGACGAGCGCATAAACCCATGTAAGGCTTTTTAAAAATTTCAGCTTATGAATAAAATACGGAATCACCATACCCACGCCGATAGAGACCGTTACAATGAAAAACTGTTTAATCGCCTTTTCATAAGACAGTCTTGTCAGGATGATAAATCCTATGCTGAGTAACATGCACATATTGTTAATCATGAGCCTGTTCCCTTTCGGATATATCATGTGGAACAGAATAACCGTCGCAAACAACAGAATCTGCTGGAAAATATAGAAAAACATATACTCCAGCTTCCCCGTTTCAAAGCAGATAACCATAAAACAGGAAAAATGCACCAAAAACATCAACAGATTCTGCCTGACATAAATGCCATGTCTTCTCTCCTCATCCGGAAAACGGAAAACGAGAAAGCACTCCAGTGTATATAATGCAAGCAGTAATGTAATTAAATACTTGGAAATCTCTGTAATATAAAGTTCCATACTATTACCCGTATCCTCCGGATTTTATCTACTCTACGCCTCTTTTATAATGTCCTGTCGTATATTCGCCAAACGGAAACAGAACCCTTCTTCCCACATAATAATCCAAAATGTCCGCTGCCTCGTCTGCCGATTCCCATACAAAATCCAGACGGATGGCAAAAAGCCCCATTTTACTGATTTCTTTCCGCTTGGTATGCAGCGAATAGGGAACGGAATTATAGATAATATTATAACAATGCTTACAGTTGCATAAAACCGGAAATTCCTTATTGTATCTGTCTATTAAAAATACCTGCTGCGGCCATTTTTTATCTCCCTGGCATTTTATATCCGTCTTCATGAGGCAGTTGGCCGAAATCATCATAGGCAGCGTACCGTATACAACCATGGACAAATCCCTGTCACTGCCCTCTATCAGCCTTCTGCATTCTTTGCCGTTTAACTCATACGGCAGATAGGATTCCATGGCATATTGGTTCCAGAAACGCAGCGCCTGCGCATTAAAAGAATACACGCCCGCATCCGTTATCATCTCATACTCTTCCGGCAGGGAACGCACCCAGAAAAGGGATTCCATGTTCCGCACAAGGAAACCTTTTACCTTTATTTTCCCCCCTAAAAGGGAATGTAACCGCCGAAAATAGAAGTTATCCTTATCTCGAATCACGTAAGGCAATGCAAGAAAAATTTCATTCACATGAAACTCCTCCATGCATCGACCGATATAGTCATTTTCCTGTATATAGTAGTCGCTGTCAATATAAATTCTATCACATGTATATTGACATACTTTTTCCAACTGCCCTGACGTTCTTACCAGCACATGAAGCTGGGGCGAATGGATATCCATTTCCTGCCGTTTTGGTAAATTTTTCGTCTTTTTTGGTATATTTTGCAAGGTATCCTGCATATTGTAGATTCGTTTTAGCGTTAATCCATATTCTTCTATCAGTTTATCTTCAAATGCCGTTACCGCCTGCCTGCGCAGTTCGTTTATCTGTCCGACCGGCATAAAAGCATTCTCATCCACCGTAATATCTTCATCGGTTATCCGAATATGGGAAGAACCCGTTTTACGAAGATGCTTGATGACATCCTTCTTTTCCATCGGCCGCTTTTTTGCCGTTTCCACCGTTTCCCCGTAAGTGGAAACCGAAATCTTTTTATCCTCTATACAAAGCAGCGCCTTTTGCCCGGCCTGAAAAACACCTTTCATGGATGCCGGATGAACTTTCTCTTCTTGCAGATACTTCCCGGCAATCTCCTGAAACAACGCCTCGTCAACATTAAAATATCCCGGCTCATCATCCATGGTAAGCATTTCTCTGCCGTTTGCCCTCTCGTAATATCCGGTCTGTATTTCCGTCCGGATATAGAGGCTGCGCAGTTTTCCCATATCGGCCTCTCTGACGCGGTATGCGCCTGCGCCATGCCGGTAATAGGCGTCAATATATTTACGGTAAATCGCCGTGACGCCGGCCGTATATTCCGGCCTTTTCATTCTTCCCTCTATCTTAAAGGAATCAATACCGGCCTCTATCAAAGCGGGAATAAATTCTATCGTGCATAAATCCTTTAAACTGAGTGGATAATATTCCCTCGATTCCGGTCCGTCCTCAAAACAGGCTACCTTGTACGGAAGCCTGCATGGCTGGGCGCATCTTCCCCTGTTGCCGCTTCTGCCGCCTAAAATACTGCTATACAAACACTGTCCCGAATAGGAATAGCACATCGAGCCATGGATAAAACATTCTATCTCCAGCCCCGACTTTTTCTTGATTTTTCTAATTTCCTCCAATGACAGTTCCCTGGCCGGAACGATACGCGCCGCGCCTATCTCTTTTAAAAACATGGCGCCCATTTTTCCGGTAACCGTCATCTGTGTGCTGGCATGAAGCGCCATATCGGGAAACGTTTCCCTAATGTAGCTCCATACGCCCAAATCCTGAATGATAACGCCGTCTAAACCCGCTTCATAAAAAGGGCTTAAATATTCATAAAGGAAAGAAAACTCGCTATCTTTTACCAGCGTATTTACCGTCAGATAAACCTTTCTTCCGAAGATATGCGCATAACGGATGGCCTTACAGACCTCTTCTTTCGTAAAATTATCCGCATAAGCCCTCGCGCCGAATTTTTCCCCGCCTAAATAAACCGCATCCGCTCCCGCATTGACTGCGCCGATAAAACCCTGATAATTGCCTGCCGGCGCCAATAACTCCACTCTTTTTTTCATGCTTACTCCATTACAAAAAAAGCTGCCTTAAAAAGACAGCCAATATTACTACTTTTTCAGTTCCTTTAATTCCGTTTCCAGGCGGACAATCTTTTTTGCATTTTCATTTGCTTCGCTTTGAAGATTTTTAACGCTTCTTTCCGTATTTTCCAGTTTAATTTGAGACGCAATTAGCTCATGCTTCAAATCGTACAGTTCTTTTTCCTTATTCTTTAATTCTTCTTCCAAAAGATTAATCTGTTGTTTGGCTTTGAAATAATCATCTGCAATATTAAGCTGCATTAAGACATTCTGCGTATCAAGCGGCTGTCTCCTAAAACTGTCAACCTTACCATATTCAGTTATTTTATTATTAATATACGAAGCTACTTTCTGTAAGTATTCCTCACTCTCATAACCGCTTAATGTAAATACTTTTCCACCGATAATAACTTCCGTATCTGTTTTCGCTGACATTGGACTTCTCCCTTCCAATACAAAATATGCCGCTTAACAAAATTCCTTTATACAATATCTATTATATATAGCTTACAGAGGAATTTCAAGCCCTAAATGATGATAAGCCATATCCGTTACCGTCCGCCCCCTCGGCGTCCTGTTTAAAAAGCCGCTTTTTAGCAGATACGGCTCGTATACGTCCTCTAATGTGCCGGCGTCCTCACCGATTGCCGCGGCTAACGTATCAAGCCCTACCGGGCCGCCTTTGAATTTATTTATCATTGTCAGTAAAATATTTCTGTCGATATGGTCTAATCCCATTTTATCCACTTCCAGTAAATCCAATGCTATGCACGCCACTTTTTCCGTAATCACGCCGTCGTATTTGACCTGCGCAAAATCACGCACCCTTTTTAAAATACGGTTGGCAAGACGCGGCGTTCCCCGGCTTCTTCTAGCAAGCTCTATCGCGCCTTTTTCCTCGATGGATACGTTCAGCACTCTCGCCGAATGCAGAATAATATGTTTTAACTCCTCCACCGAGTAAAACTCCAGATGATGAATAACGCCGAATCTGTCGCGAAGCGGCGCAGTTAAAAGCCCCGCCCTTGTCGTTGCGCCAACCAGTGTAAAATGCGGTAAATCCAAGCGAATAGAACGTGCGCTGGCTCCCTTGCCAATCATAATATCAATGGCAAAGTCTTCCATCGCGGGGTATAACACTTCTTCCACCTGCCTGTTCAGCCTGTGGATTTCATCTACAAAAAGGATATCTCCCTCCTGCAAATTGTTAAGGATTGCCGCCATCTCCCCCGGCTTTTCTATGGCGGGACCGCTCGTCACTTTCATGTTGACGCCCATTTCGTTAGCTATAATCCCGGCTAACGTTGTCTTTCCAAGCCCGGGAGGGCCGTAAAACAGCACGTGATCCAGCGAATCATTTCGTCTCTTCGCCGCTTCGATATAGATTTTTAAGTTTTCCTTTATTTTAGACTGCCCGATATAATCGTCCAGTGTCTGTGGACGCAGAGAACCTTCTATCTTACTATCCTCTTCCATCAGATTCGTCTCTATTATTCTGTTTGCCATCCGTTTTCAACTTTCTATCATATTTAGCTGTCTTTATTTAAAAACTGCGCCAGCACTTCCATGAAAACATCCACATCAATCGGTTTTGCAACATGTGCGTTCATACCGTTCTTTAAGGCGGCTTCCTTATCCTCTTCCAGCGCATTGGCCGTCATGGCGATAATCGGCAGCGTTTTTACGTCCTCCCTGGGCAGCGACCTGATAGTCCGGGTCGCCTCGTAACCGTTCATAATCGGCATCTGGACATCCATTAAGACGGCATCATAATAATATTCCT
Source organism: Bacillus sp. (in: firmicutes) (assembly GCA_023666125.1). GTDB lineage: Bacteria > Bacillota > Clostridia > Lachnospirales > Lachnospiraceae > UBA3282. Next base: position 8,858 of record JAMPCN010000089.1, read on the forward strand.
CCGATGCCTTTACCATTGCCACCGCGTCCGTTCCATCCGGCGCCGATTCTACCACAAAACCGGTCTCCGTCAAGATAACTTCCGCGATTTCACGGTTTAACTCAATATCCTCCACCAGTAAAATCCTCTTTCCACTAAAGTCATGCAGTGTCCATTCCGCGGGCTTTTCTTCTTTTTCAAGCAGATTATTGGCGGCTAACAAAGCTGACTTTAAATCGGACATAAAAAGCGGCTTTGCACAGAATGCGGTAACACCCGCCTCTTTTGCTTCCTGTTCGATATCCGTCCAGTCATACGCTGTCAAAATAATAATCGGCGCATCGTTTCCTACTACTTTACGGATTCTTCTTGCCGTTTCCACACCGCTTGTTTCGGGCATCTGCCAGTCGATAATATACGTATGGTAGGAGTCTCCCTCTTCATGCGCGCTCTTTGCACGGTATACCGCTTCTCTGCCGGAAGTTGTCCACTCGGAACGCAGGCCTATCTGCCTAAGCATCTTGCTGACGCTGTCGCAGACATGGAAATCATCATCTACAACCAGTGCGCGCAGACCGTTTAACTCTTTTATCTGTTCCGCATTTTTCTCGACATCCTGTAATTTCAATGTCAGTTCTACCGTAAATGTGCTGCCCTTGCCAACTTCGCTTTCGACGTTAATCGTACCGTCCATCATCTCGACGATATTTTTCGTAATCGCCATGCCAAGTCCCGTACCCTCGATACCGGTCTTGGTCGTGGTCGCCTCTCTTTCAAAAGGCTCAAAAATATGTTCCACAAATTCCGACGCCATACCGATACCATTATCTTTCACCACAAAAACATAATCCCCGTAACCATGATGGAACGTTGTCTTTTGCATAATCCTAAACGATATGCTGCCGCCTGCCGGCGTATATTTTACCGCATTACTAAGCAGATTGATAAATACCTGATTTAACTTTAACGAATCGGCAATCACATCCTCATTTGCCACTTCAAACGTATCAATGAAAAGTTCAAGCTGCTTCGCCTTTACCTGCGGCTGGATAATATTTACCAGATTGTGCATCAATTCGGAAATGTTGCATTCCTGCTCCTTAATCTGCACCTTTCCGCTCTCTATCCTGCTCATATCAAGAATATCATTAATCAAACTGAGCAGATGGTTACTGGAAGAAAGGACTTTCTCCAAGCTGTCTTTTACCTGTTCCGTATTGTGAATATGGCTTACGGCAATCGTGGCAAAACCGATAATCGCATTCATAGGCGTACGGATATCATGCGACATATTGGAAAGGAAAGTTGTCTTCGCCCTGTTTGCGTGCTGCGCCTGCATCAAGGCATCCTGCAATGCCTGCGTCTGCTCTCTCTGTGCTTTGACGGCATCAGTAATATCCTTGGTGACAACCAGTACCATAATATCATCCGTATCGGAGTCGCGCGTCATAATAAACGACTGCCTTACGCACATTTCCTGCCTGCTGGGAAATTTGCTCCAATATTCCACGTCAACCTCCGCATCGCCTTTTTCAAAGCGTTCTTTTAAAGAATCGACATTGACCGTCGAAGAATAGGCTTCCATGGACTCTTCCAAAACGTACGCCTTACTCCTTTCCAGCCATTCGGACGCCTTGCAGGGCACCTGCATTCCCACACGGGCAAGCGAGGAGACTTTCTCCCCGTCTATGATACGGACAATATCTTCCTCTATCAAATCTTTTGTCAAGTTAATTTCATATGTGTTGATGGCATTTGCCGTAATCGCTATGCGGTACTGTCTCTCCTTACGGTTGGCAAGCGACATATTCGCCTGCATCCGGATTTCCTTTTCCTTGACTTCCGTAATATGCTGACGTGCGAAAAGCACTTTCGTGGCCCTGCCGTCTTTTCTTTCCACACAGATGACATTAATATGCTCCCACTCCGGCTTACCGCCGCGCATCACATAACATTCAAAACGCACGTCATTCTGTTTTTCCAATGCCGCCGTCAATGCCTCCATGCTGATTTGTTCTGCAAATTCAGCTCTGTCGTTTTCTTTTATGATACTTAACGACAGATATTTTATCAGTTCTTCATACTTACCGCTTTCGTGTATTCCCAAATCCTCAGGTTTGGTTTCGGCAAGATACTGATATGTTCCGTTTTCAAAATCTATCATCGCAAACCGTGTAAACAGAGTCGTAACGCCGTCAATAATATATCCCATCTCACGGTTTTCTTTCTCTAAATGCTGCTTATCATGTCCCGCCCGGACAATCAGGGATATAATATAAATAATAAACAGCCCGATTACCATTATTTCCAGATGGATGCCGACGAGATTTTCTGCCGTTATCATCCTCTGCGTAACTTTCTCCGGAAATGTCTGCACAAGAACCAGACCGCTCTGCGGCAGATACCTTACGCATATATTATCTACCTTGCTTTCTCCAGCGCAGATAAAAGCGCCCTCTCCGCCCTCTTCAAATATCCTTTGGATATCGCCGCCTGTTTTGGCGTCAACGATGCCGTTCTCTAACAGGATGTCTAACAGATTTCCATTATTATAAGCATTCATATAGGAATTGGCGGTAACTCTTCCATCCGGCGTACATAAAAATACATCCGCCGCCTCGCCAAAGTAAGTGGCGTCAAGCATCTGGGGCAGATATTCTTCCGCATAATGCGCCCCGCGCAGCACTCCTATGATTTCACCATGCAGATAAACAGGCACATAAAAACAAACCATCGTCCTGTCAAAAAAATGCGGGTCATAAATGATATCAATCCCGCTGTTGCCTTGAATGCCATCGGTATAAAAACGCCGGTAAGGCATATTCGCCGAACGCCCGTCGGAAATATAGTCCATACCGTCTTTATCCGTGAACATTACGGCGTCAAAAACGGAATTTGCCTCTATCTCCGCCAGCGTTTGTGCTGTTACCATCGGCTCGTCCAGACTATACTCCAAAAAATAGGCATGCGTACTGACAAGATTCAGGGCATTCTGCAGTTCTTCATCTATCTGCATCGCTTTCTGTCTGGCGGAGTCCGCCGCGTAATTTTTGTTCCGTTCCTCCATACGGTTGCTGTTCTGTGTCGTATACCACTGAAATACAATAATCATGGCAATCAAAAGAATCAGGACATAAATAATTTCCTGTAGAGACTTCTTTGTACTTTTCACCACAAATTTCCTCCTATAATAGCAATTCCCTTTTACTTTTCCCTTTTGTTTACTTTATTTATTTACCAATTTCTTAAAGTAATTATCAATTCCCCGTTTAATATCTTCCTGCGGCATCGTCTTTAACAGATATCCCGCCGGTTTTAAATCCAGTAACTGCTGGAGGCGTTCCTTGCTGCCGCCGCTCGAAACGTAGATAACCGGTATGTCCGCAATATCTTTCTCGGCGCGAATCATCTCAAGCACCTGTTTCCCATCGCAGACCGGCATTTCATAGTCGAGTAAAATCAAATCGGGTCTGTCTAACGTCAGACACCTGATTGCCGCCAGACCGGATTTTGCCAACGTAACCTCATAATCGTTCTGTAAGAGGTTTTTCATGGCAAGCAGTGCGACGTCGGAATCGTCCACGACCACCAACTTTTTCCGCTTGCTTGCCTCATGCGTTTCTTTTAAATATTTGCCGACCTCCGATACCGCGTTATCTGCGTCGATTGCCGTCTGTCTGCCATCCTGGAATAAGTGCGGCGCGGTCACGCAGTATGCAAAATACCCCTCGTCCGTACCGAATAACAGGCTAAGCTGCGGTCTCCGCTCCTCAAAAATCTTCTCAAATTGTTCATATGTAAGCAGGTTTTCCTCTTTCATCTCATACGCGCCCGCCGACGGGAAGTGTTCGCAAATACGGTTTACAAACTGCTGCGCCGTATACCTTGCCGCATTTAATACGACAACATTTAACGTATCCGCCTCCGTCGCCATCATGGCTCCCACCGTATTCACGATAAGCTTTTCTTCAAAAATAAGAATCGTTTCCCATTGTTCCCCATTTGGCGTACCATACACCAGACGATAGTAAATACCGTCTCCAAATTTCTCCCCGCTGTAACAATCGCTTACCACATGGGACTTTAACTGGAACATATCCCGCATCAGTTCCATAATGGTATTGCGCATAGCCTCCTGCTCTTCTTCCGGCAAAAGGTTCTTCCACTGGTTCATCGGTTTTCCCGTAATCGCCCTATCCTCCGTCAACGTATGTCCAATCAGCCAGCCTGCGCACACGGCGAGGAAATGGTCGATTGCCTCCGCCGAATAATGCGTCCTCTCTAATTCCTTTTCCAATGCCGGAAGCGTTTTTTTGCGGAAACTGTCATGCAGGCGCCTGTGCATCTCAAACCCCTCGTAACCGATAGACGCCATATAGGTTTCTTCTTCCGAGAAATGCTTTGTCGCGTGTTCCTTAAAGTATTTGATGCCCTCTCTAATCACCCAGGAGCCTTTTTCTTTCTTTTTTCCGGCGGCAAACAGCCTGTTTAAAATACCGAAAAGTTTCTTATGCTCCCTGTCAATGAAATTCACGCCAATGTTGAAACGCTCCTGCCATATCAGTTGATTACCCATTTTAATCCCTCCTGTATTACACCACACTGTCTATAGTATATCATTAATGACAAAAAACTGCCAATAAAATTCAAAATATTACCTAAAATATAAATTTTAATGCCGCCTTTAAGATATCCTCCACACTAAAATCCTCTGTTACATCCACCTGCTTGACCGCTTTTAACGCCTCAGAGGGCGAATAACCAAGCGCCACTAACGCCTCCACCGCCTCGTTTTTCTGATTGCCAAGCGTCTCGTCCGACACTGCCGCCGAAACTAAAGCGCCGCCGCCCGATATGGCGTCCTCTAAAGATATCTTATCTTTTAAGTCTAAAATAACGCGTTCCGCCGTCTTTGCCCCGACTCCCGGCGCTTTGGCAATCGCCTTGGCATCCGCCGAAAGAATCGCAAACCTAAGCTCATCCGCGCTCATAATGGATAAAATGGCAAGTCCGCCTTTTGGTCCAATGCCATTGACGGTGATTAACTTCTTGAAAATCTCCAAATCATCTTTTGTTAAAAAGCCATATAAACTGAAAGTATCTTCCCTGACAAGCGTATAGGTATAGATTTTGACAAAACTGCCGATACCGCCAAGCGCATTTATCGTCCTTGCGGATACTTTGACGTTATACCCTATCTGACCCGCTTCGATTACCAGATTATCCTCTGCAATATCTTCGATTGTGCCTTTTAAATAAGCGTACATGATTATCTCCATTCCGGAGCGTTTACGCGACAGAGGGCAAGACTTTGCTAATGCAAAGTCGCAAATCTCAAATTTGCGTCTGCCATCAAGGCATATTTGTGACGCTCCGGCACA
>JAMPCN010000008.1 GCA_023666125.1 Bacillus sp. (in: firmicutes)
ATTTTACTAAATTTTTCACTTCTTGTCTACTTTCTTTTACAATTATTTTCCGACCGGTTGTAAAAGACAGCACAGTGTCCGGAGTTTCTTCCACAAGTTCCAGCAAATCGGGATTGATAAGAACCTTGGCTCCGCTGATTTTCGTTACTTCTATCATTATGTAATCATCCCTCCCGCACACTCTTCTTTCTATTTTAACACATAAAACAGAAAAGAGGAACCCAAAAGTTCCTCTTTCTTTGAGATTATTTAAAAAAATTATCGTTTCAGGTTGACAAGTTCCTCCAACATAGTGTCGGAAACCGTGATAATTCGGCTGTTTGCCTGGAATCCACGCTGCGTTGTAATCATTTCTGTAAATTCCTGGGAAAGGTCTACGTTACTCATTTCCAGAACGCCGCTCGTCATGGAATCGCCGTTTGCCGTAATATCGTCGCCGATACCGTCGAACTCGCCGGAGTTCGCCGTCGCGGAATACAGGTTGTCGCCCTGTTTGGAGAGACCTGCCGCATTTGCGAAGTTTGCAACCGCAATCTGTCCTAACAGTTTATTCTGGTTATTGTCATAGTATGCCGTAATCTTACCATCCTGTGCAATTTCGATACCCGTCATTTCGCCGACTTTTCTACCGTTGCCCATGCCCGTCGTCCTGTCGCCGCTTGTCATGGACGCCGTAGACGTACCGCCGTTATTGACATTGGAAGAAATGGAGAAATCAATGTCAATATTTCTAAAGTGGCTCAACGGAATATTCGTGCCATCCCTGGAGGTCGCGCTCGCGTTAAACGATAAGGTAGCCTCGTCATGATCCGCGCTGCCGATATAGGAGAATGTACCATGTTCCGTCTCGTATACAAGCATATTACCGGTATAAGTAAAGACTTTATGAATCTGCGCCTGGCCGGAGGGAGCCACATAGCTGATGGTATAGGTCGTATCTCCGGTATTCGCAAGGCCGTATGCCGCTAACGGGTCTGAAATCTGGTCGCCGGCAAGGAATTTGCCATCCGCATCATAATTACCTGCCTGCGTCGCTTTAAATTCCTTTGTATAACTCATGGTAATCGCGCCGGTATCCTGATTAATCGTAATGCCGGTAATGGTGCTGCCCGTACCGAATGACTTTAACGCACTGGTCCATTTTCCCAGTTCATCAGCAGTCCAGCCCGTAGTCGCATTTGCAGGTTCTAGCGGTAATGCTTCGCCCTTTGTCGGCGCTGTGGCCGTTCCCGCCGTCGCTCCTGCCGCATAATATTTATTATCTTCATATATCAGATTAAAGTCGGGTGCGGTCAGCTCCGCCTTTGTCAAAGTCACGCTGCCTGCAACCGTTATCGTATCCCCTACCGCAATCGTATTAGTCGCATTTGCCGCATTACTTACATCCGTAGTGTTAATTTTCGTGATAGTCGGCGGAGGCGTAGAGTTTTTGGAGGCGCTGATAATCTGGTTCGTTGCATATCCGTCCAAAAAAGTCTCCGGCGTATATTTCATGGAATACGTACCATCATCATTATAGGTCGCCGTCTCTAACAGCGAATAGGTTGCGTCTGACGGAATTGTGCCGCCGCTTCCGAACGTTGCGACTTCATTGATGCTGCTCAAGTTATATTCCTCTACTAAGGACTTGCCCTCTTCGTTTAAAATATCGTCGAGCGTAATATAATACTGACCCGGGTCATTTAAGGCATGGATGCTGAACTTACCTGTATAGGAATAACCAAGGTTATCAAAGAAGCTTAACGTTACGGTTCTGCCGGCCGTGCTGTGCGTCGCGGAATCATACTTATCCACGATACCGGACATATAGCCTTTCGTCGTTGCATCCGGCGGATATGTCATATTCTCTTCGCTCATGACTTTCAAAGCCGTTACCACGTCCGGAAGAATCTCGCCGGTCGCTTCGTCTACCTGCCAGCCCATAACCGTATAACCGGTGGAGGACATAACGAGGTTACCCGCGCCGTCTACCGTGAAAGAACCGTCTCTGGTAAAGAAGTTCTGGGAACCGTTGCTGACTACGAAGAAAGACTCTCCGGTAATCATGACATCCCACGGATTGTTCGTGGACTGTGCGGAACCCTGCTGCGTAATCGCTGTGGAAATTGCTCCGGTTTTCGCGCCAAGACCAATCTGTCTGGCGTTGATACCGCCTCTGCCCGTTTCGGCATTGGCGCCGGAAGCCGCCTGCGTTGTCTGGTAAAGCAAATCGCTGAATACCATAGACTGTGATTTATAAGACGTTGTGTTTACGTTTGCGATGTTATTACCAATAACATCCATCCTTGTCTGGTGTACTTTCAAACCCGCTACACCAGAGAAAAGTGATCTCATCATAATGAATGACCTCCTTCATGCTGTGATGAACCGTGTGTTCCTTCTGTCAGTCCGGAACATAAGCCTCCGTAAAGGTCCGGCTAAATAATAACGGCTCCATCAATGTTAGTAAATACATTCTCATCTGTCTCCGCCCTGTCCATTGCCGTGATTACCGTATTGTTCGGCACATTCACGATAAATGCGAGGGAATCGACAATAACAAGTGATTCGTTAATTCCTTTCGCGCCGGCTTTCGCCGCTCCCAGATTCAGACGTTCCATCTGCTGCGATGTCAGCTCGATATTTCTATCGGCCAGCCTGCTTACGGCGTGTTTGGAAAATTTCACCTCATCACTGACCGGCGTTACCGTCTTGCGTGATAAGATATCCTGAAAACTAAGTCCGTTTTCGGTATGATTTTCCTGTTTAGCCTTGCCTGCCTGATTCAGGTACCGGTCTTGCAGCTGCTCTATGGAAAGGAATCCGTTATTCTGAATCTTCATAACTGTTCTCCTCCTTGAGAAAAATGAAAACTCGCAGTTTATTTTTCTTCTTCACCGGCGTCCTCTGCCTTATCAACATCTTCCGCTTTATCCCCGGTTTCGGTCTTATCGTCATCTTCTCCGGCCTGCAGTTTTAACTCTTCCATTCTTTCAACGTATTTCTTTAAGCCTGATACAAAATCCTCCGTAATGAACTTCTTTTCATACTCAGACATATTCTCATACATTGCGCTTACTTTCTCAACGTCCTCTTTATCTTCCATCGTCAAAAGAGCCGGTATCGGAAGTTTGTTGTATGCGTTCATGAAGTCTACCGCCAATGCATACGCCGCCAAGTAGTTCGGGTCTGCAACCGTATCCAAATCATCCATGGAGTATAACTCGCCGTTGATGGATAAAAACGCTTTGTTGTTCTCATATACAACATAGTCTACATTACCCTGCGTTACTGTCTCTCTGCCTGCGGAATCCACAACTTTCATAACGACTGTCTGACCTACAAGCTGGGAAGCTCTCGCCAGTTCCAAAGATGCGCTCATGTTCTGCATCTGCTCCAACTCTGAGAATGTCGCATACTGTGAAATATATTCGGTGTTGGACGTAGGCTCCAACGGATCCTGATATTTCATCTGCGCCACCAAAAGCTGTAAAAACTGGTCTTTATCCACGGTGGAATTGCTTTTCTTCGCACTGGCATGAGCGATTGATTCCGCCGAGGTGTTCTCTACGATTTTGCCATTTTCTATCGGTGCTATCATATCTGTTCTCCTTTCTTCATTACCTGTTATACTATGCTGTGTAGTCTACCGTGTTTCCACTGCTTGCCATCATTTCTGCGGCAATTCTTTCGGAATCGTCCATATCCTCTGCCATATCATCCAAATCCAATTCATTCAGATTGATATTTTTACGGTTTTTCTTACCGTTTCCCTGCTTTTCTCCCGGATGTTCTTCATTTCCGGAAAAATTCTGTTCAAACCGGTAATTCGCTACCGTAACTTCCACGGCGTCCACTTTGATGCCCTGTTCTTCAAACTGAGTCTTTAACTGGACTAACTGGCTTTCAATAGCCGCTTTGACAACTTCGTTCTGCGCGGTAAACTGTGCGGATACCATACCGTCTTTGGACGCTATCTGTACATGCACATTGCCCAGGCTTGCCGGATGTAACTGTAATTCCAGTTCCTGTACGTCGCCTTTCAGATTAATTTTCATATACTCCATAATCTGATTCATAATATCTTCCGTACTTACGAAACGTTCCATAACCGGCTGCGGTGCGGAAACTTCCTGTGTCTGCGTCTGCTGTGCGGGAGCCTGCATCATCAGATTATCCGCTGCATTTCCTTCTCCCTTATGCTGCGAGAAAGCGTTTCTGTTTCCTGACTTTGCATCATGCTTCGTCTGTGTTTCAGGCGTTGCGGTCACTTCCTGCTGTACGCTCTTTTCACCGCCTGCATCATCTACCGTCACTTTCACTTCTACCGTCTCACCGTCTCTGTGTACTGTAACTGCATAATCTTTCATGCCCTCCAGATTCACGTCATCGGTTTCAGGTTCCGCGGTAAGCTCCTTAGGAACTTCCACTTCTTCCGGCTGCTGTACGACTGCCATATCCGCCAGCAACGCGCTAAGTTCTTCCTCGGAAAGCCCGAGTTCACTCTGCAGTCCGTCTAAAGCCGTCGATACGCTGTCTAACAGATTTTGAAGATGTCCGTAAAGTTCCGCGTCCGTTACGATGGATAACTGGTCTTCACTTCCCGACAAAGTCATTAAAAGCTGCTTCATATTCGCAGGGTCTAATAACTGCACTGCGGTCAGTCCCAGCGTCTCCATTGCTTCTTCCACTTCTTCCGGAGAAACCCCCATTTCTTCTGCAACGTCGTTTACCAGTTCTTCACCGGCTTTTTCCACTGCGTCCTGCGTCTCATCCGAAACCTTTGGTTTCGCCGAGTCATCCTTAGCAACAGTGTTGTCTTTTGACCCGCTTTTTACGGATGCTTTTTCACTTGCTGCGGTTTTCGCGGTATCTTTTCCACTGCTGTCCGCTCCCGTAACGCCTGCGGTCATCGACTTCGTGTCCACTACCGTGGCCACTTTGGCAACTGTCTTACCGTTTCCCTGCGCATCCGCCTTTGCAGCTGTCTGCTGCGTCTGTGAACCATTGACGCGGCTCATCACCGTATCAAAACTGTCCTGTAACGCCTCTTCCTGCTTCGTATAAGAAGCATTCTGATTAGGCGCGCTCACGGCCGGGCTTACGGCATTTGCCAATGCTTTCAGGTTGTTGTTTACAGGTATGCCTGCCATTTGCTTTCCTCCTTCCTTTAGTTTTCAAGGTGCTTATTAAATATATATCGTCAAACTCCCGCCTTTTGGCAAGAGTGAACGACCGTTATTTAATCCGGGTCCATAATTCTTGTGACCCTTGCGGCGATTTCCGCATCCATTGCTGCAAGTATGGCGCCCCTGCTGTCCGCATTCATCTGCTTCAATATTTTTGCCACCAAATCCAAATCGCCCGTCATTTCCTCAAAGATATCCGCCGCCTCTTCCGGCTCCATATCGGCGTATGCCTGTGCATAGTCGCTAAGCGCGGCATTCTCCTGAATCTGCTCCACTACCTGTTTATATAAATATTCCGCGTTCGTCGGGTCTATGGCTTCATAATACTTCTGGTATTCTTCCACTCCCGGCCCGTTTTCCGCATAGATGACTTCTTCGTAAAATTCCGTCTTAATCCTGTCAAATTCTACCTGCGCATTCTCAAAGGTACGGAGACGCTCCACTTCCGCCCGCAGCGCTTCCAGTTCTTCTGAATCGGTATTGCTTGCAGACTGCGCCTGCTCCAATTCCAGTTCCAACTGCCGGATATAATCGACGGCTTCCCTGAGGCTTGTATAACCGCCGTAGGATTCCTCATCATCCGTGGAAACAATGGACTCCGCGGGTAAAATTTTATTGACAACCGGCACATCCTTTAAGACGGGAGCCAATACGTTAGAACCGAATCCGCCCACATCCAGTTTTACAAGCAGGCACAGGATGGCAATCCAGATAATAATAATAACAATCGTTACCAAAAAGGCGGAAACGCCGCCCCCCTCGTCATCCAGTTCCGCTTCCTGCGCGGAAATTTCCTTTGCCTTTTTCTTTGCTTCCTTTTTCTGGGCTTTCTGTTCGTCTTTTATTTTTTTACGCTCATCTTTGAGCCTTTTTTTCTCTGCCTTGGTATCTACAGCATCATTAAATGCATCTGCCATTTATAACTCTGCTCCTCTCCGTCCATAGGTATAGCTTACCAGTTCGTCCACTTCCTTGCCCTCTTTGGCGTTTTCCTCCGCCATAAATTTCTGAAACGCTTTTTCCCGCAGTTTTTCCTGCATTTTCCGCTCCTGCATGATTTCCTGAAGCTTTAATCTCGCTTCCTCCACCTGCATTTCGGCGCGTCTTATATTTTCTTTCTGCGCTTCAATAAACTCATCCATACGGGCTATTGCATATTCATTGTCTCTCAAGCTCTGCACTTTTAAGGATTCCAAACGCAGCTTTCTGCCTTCTTCCAGATAAGATTCCTTTCTGTCATAAAGCTCCTTGAGACGTTCCTCTTCCTCCAACAGTCTTTTCTGCGCCTGCCCCAGCTCCAGTTTCGCCTGATTTTCCATCTGGTTCTTGATGTTCAGAATACTCTGCATCCTGTATATGAACTTCGCCATGGTATTTGGCCTTTCCCTATGCCGCCCTATTCAGCAAACAACTCTTCTAACATTTGCAGTTCCTGTTCGTAATCATATTTGCTGTCAACATCCTGCATCAGATAATCGTTGACGGCATCTATTTTTTCTATTGCATAGTCTATGTTCTTATTGCTGCCGCTCTTATAAGCGCCGATATTGATTAAATCTTCCGCCTCATTGTATGTCGCCAGCACATTTTTTAACTTACCGGCCGCCACCTTATGCTCGCTCGGCACAATCTGGCTCATACATCTGGAAATACTCTGTAATACGTCGATAGCCGGATAATGGTTTTTATGCGCAAGCCTTCTGTCCAACATAATATGTCCGTCCAAAATGCTTCTGGCGGTATCGGTAATCGGCTCGTTAAAGTCATCACCATCTACCAAAACCGTATACAGCCCGGTAATCGAACCTTTATCGGAACGTCCCGCTCTCTCTAAGAGTTTAGGCATCTCGGAATACACGCTAGGCGGATATCCTCTCGATACCGGCGGTTCCCCGCTTGCCAGGCCGATTTCTCTTTGCGCCATCGAAAAACGCGTTAAGGAATCCATCATCAGCAATACGTCCTTGCCCTGATCCCTGAAATACTCGGCAATCGCGGTCGCCGTCTGCGCCGCTTTCTTTCTTTCCAATGCCGGCTTATCCGAAGTCGCTACCACAACGACGGAACGCCTCATGCCTTCTTCGCCTAAATCTCTTTCTATAAATTCTCTGACTTCCCTGCCTCGCTCTCCAATCAGGGCTATCACGTTAATATCCGCTTTCGTATTGCGGGCAAACATGCCCATCAGCGTCGATTTTCCGACGCCCGAACCGGCAAAAATCCCGATTCGCTGTCCTTTTCCAATCGTCATAAGACCGTCTACCGCTTTTACGCCAAGCGGAAGCACTTCGTCAATAATCTCTCTTGCCATTGCATCCGGCGGTGCGGCTTCTATCGGATATTGTAGCATCTGTCCTGCCACATCCGTTATTTCGCACCTGCCCAGTCCGTCCAATACCTGCCCGAGCAGTACGCCGCTCACCTGTACGGATAATGGTACGCCGGTATTTTCCACGACACTGCCGACGCCGATGCCTTCCGTTTTTTCATAAGGCATCAGTAACGTCTTTCCTCCCTTAAAGCCGACTACTTCCGACATAATCGGAGGCAGCGTTTTATCGCCGGGAAATACCCTGCATAAATCGCCAAGCTTCGCTTCCGGTCCGATAGATTCAATCGTCAGCCCTACTACATTCTCCACCCGGCCCATGCTTTTAAAGAAAATATCATCTGCGATTTCACTGTACTTTGTGAAATTTTTACTGTATTTTGCAAAATCTACCATGTAAACCGCAAATCCTTCCCCAATCTACGACTTTCAGTTTTTCTCGAAAGACAATAGTTTTAGTCTTCTTGTCAGTTCCTCTAACTGTGTTCCTACGCCGCAGTCAAAGATACCGCCATCGGTCTCTATCATACATTCGTTCTTATGCAGCGTAATGTCTTCCACCACTTCAACAACGCCGCGTCCGCTGACAACTTCTTCCGTCAACGTTTTTTTCTGCATATTGACATAAGCATAATCATCCTTGGAAACATGCACAATAAAAGCCCTGCTACTCTCTACTTTTCGCAAAGTAGTTTCAATCAGATGTACCAGGATGTTTCTCTCATTTTCTAATTCTACCTGAAAAATATGATTATAAACCGCCGTAATCGTATCGATGAACTGAGGTTCCAGCTCTTCTATCAGGCTGTCATATTCCGCTTCCAGCCTGGCGCGTTCCTGCCGTACTTCCTCTTTCATCTGTTCCGCTTCCGTCTGGGCCATCCGGTATCCTTCATCATATCCGGTTCTTCTTGCCTCATCCAGAACTTCCTGTTTCTCTTTTTCTAGCGATTCCCTGGCAATTTGTTTAATCTGCTCAACTTCTTCTCTGGCTGCCGCCAGCTCCGCTTCCGCCTGTTCCCGTAACTCTTCGGGAGAAGGTCCTTCCGGAACCTGTTCCTGCGCTTTGAGGATATTGCCCTCGCCGTCTTCTTCTTCGTAACCGTCCTCGGAAGCCATTTCAATTCTTTCACCGCCCAGGCCGCTTTTGAATCCATCTTCGTCAATGTCTTCACCCGCAGCCATTGCAGCGCGTTTTTTCTTCTCTGCCGCAATCTCCTCGATTCTGCTGGCAAGACGGGAATTGCTGTCGATAAGGCATTTATCTTCCGGTTCAACAACAACCCATCTCGATTTGTATATATTCTTAGACAACAATTTCGTCACCTCCACCTCTGGAGATAACAATTTCTGCAGAATCTTCCAGTTTCCTGATAATATTTACTATCTTCTGCTGTGCTTCCTCTACGTCTTTCATACGCACAGGACCCATAAATTCCATATCTTCCTTAATCATAACGGCAAGACGTTTGGACAGGTTGTTAAAGATAGCGTTCTGCACTTCTTCGTTGGAACCTTTCAGGGCAATCGCCAAATCGCTGTTATCAACGTCACGCAGCACACGCTGGATTGCTCTGTCGTCCAGCAGCAGGATATCTTCGAATACGAACATCTTCTTTCTGATTTCGTCCGCAAGTTCGGGTTCTTCGATTTCCAATGTTTCCATGATATGTTTTTCCGTACCACGGTCTACCGTATTCAATATTTCTACGACTGCATCGACACCGCCGACAATCGTGTAATCCTGATTGACTAAAGACGCCAGCTTTGATTCCAAAACTTTCTCCACCTCTTTGATGATATCCGGACTCGTTCTGTCCATTACCGCAATACGCTTCGCCACATCCGCCTGTCTGTCGGGAGGAAGCGCGGAAATAATAAGGGCGGACTGCGCCGCTGATAAATAAGATAAAATCAGGGCAATCGTCTGCGGATGCTCATCCTGTATAAAGTTAAGCAACTGCGATGGGTCGGTCTTTCTGACAAACTCGAACGGTTTTACCTGTAAGGAAGCCGTCAGCTTACCGATAACATCTCTTGCCTTATCCGCACCAAAGGATTTCTCCAATACGTCTTTCGCGTAGTTGATACCGCCCTCCGCAATAAACTGCTGCGCCAGACACACTTGATAAAACTCTTCCAGCACCTCTTCTTTTACCTGCGGCGTAATCGTCCTTGTATTGGCAATTTCCAATGTAAGCTCTTCTATTTCTTCTTCTTTTAAATGTTTAAAAATATTGGCCGATTTTTCCGGTCCAAGACAAATCAGCAGAATAGCCGCTTTTTGCAGACCGGTAATTCTTTCTTCAGAACCTTTCGCCATTGTTCTTACCCCCAGTCCTCATTAAGCCAGTTACGCAGCAGATTTGCCGCCGCTTCCGGATTTTCATCTACAAATTTACCGATTAATTTTCTTGTCTCAGATTCCTCTTCTAAGGAAATATCTGCAAGCTGGCTCTCCGGTGTAGACTGTAACAAGCTCTCCACCGAAAGTTCCTCTTCTTCCTCTTCGTGTTTCTCGCCCCGCATGCTTCTGAGTACAACAAAGGCAAGCAGCGCCAGAATAACGATAATGAGAATAATCTGCATGACATCCGTTGCGCTGATGCCGGAGCCTTCATCATCAAAGAAGACATTCTCACTATACGCAACAATCGCTATATTATCGGAATTGATACCGGTCGCCTTGGACACAACATCAAATAAATCCTCGTCTACTTCCAGTTTTTCACGTTCCTGATTCGCAAGCTTGTATTCTTCCCATGTTACGGTATCTAACAGCCCCTGTCTGTCAACATCCTCCTCGCGGATGACATTATAGCGAATCATGGCAACGGATAGAGAAGACTGACCGTAATTAATCACGCCGGGAGTTGTCTCCGTATTGGTGATTTCCTCATTCGGCAGATAATCCCGTTCTTCTTCCGTCGTCTCCGAACTGGAATTGGCATTGTCCTCTAAGACATATGTAGTGCCGTCGTCTCCATTGGAGTCCGTTCCCGGAACGCCGCCGGTTCCGCTTTCGTTAATCGCACTGTACAGGGCTTCATGGCTTAATACGCCCTCTTCCCGACCTTCCGGTGCGGAGAAAGTATGGGTTGTCGTGGAACTCTTGGAAAAGTCCAGTACGAGATTGGTCGCTACCTCAATCGTATCAAATTCGTTCGTTCCCAGAAGAACCTGTTTTACCTCGTTTGTCACAAGCCGTTCCGCTTCCGCTTTTACGGAAAGCTGTGCGTTCGCCGTACCCGATACCGTATAGTTATCATCACCGGAGAAGAGCATATTGCTCTCCGTATCCATAATAACGATATTATTGGTTGTCATATTGCCGATTCCCGTTGCAATGGAACGCGCGATGGATGCCGCGCTCTCCGGCGAGAGTTCATCCCGCAGCTCCAAAGTCACGGTACAGTGCGATTCTTTATCGGAATCAATCAGCGTACCGGTATTCTCCGGGATATTCAGCATGACCGTAGCGCTCTTAACCGCCTCTAAAGGCTCTAATATATTATCTTCTATATATTTCTCCAGATAATATACATATTCTCTCTGCTTATCGGACTCCGTAGTGGAAAATCCGCCGCTTGTTACATTGTCGATACTCCAACCGGCCGTCCTGATATTGTTGGAACCTAATAAAAGGATCGCGTCCGACTGCTGGCTTTTCAAAATACGAAATTCCAACCCGTCGTCGGAAATCGTATAGGTCAGTCCCTCTCCCTCAAGTAAATCTCTGACATCCGCTGCCTGCGTCGTATCCTCGCAGTTTTTTAACAGTACATACTGAGGACGGTTTAATACGGTAACCATAATCGCGATTGCTAATATAACCGCCGCAATCACCATGACAATTAAGGTCTTCTGCTTCGTCGTAAAGCGGTTCCACCACTCTAATATTCGATTGGCTAATTCCTTTAATTTTTCTAACAATTTATCCACAGCAACTATTTCTCCTTAAGTAATTCCGCCATATGCAGTTAAATCTGCATCTGCATGATTTCCTTATAAGCGTCCAACAGTTTATCCCTTATGGCAACAGTGTACTGTAATGCGGTTGATGCCTTCTGTAATGCGATTGATAAATCATGCGTATTCTCGGTTTCTCCAAGCGCCCACTTGATTTCTTCATTCTCCGCATCAGAAAGGTAATTATTGGTCGTATTGATATTGTCAATGGCGGTACTTAAAAGATTATTAAAACTCTTATCCGTATATGTATCCACCTTTGTGGTCGGCGCCGCTTTTGCCGCTTCTTTCACCGCGCCGGATGATACGTTATATAATGCGGTAATATCTAAAGCCATATGATTGTCCTCCGGTATTCCCTTTTACGTTATTCTATATGCAGTATTCTTCACTATTTCTAATTGTTCAATATCTCAAGTCCCCGTGCCGCAATATTCTTGCTCGCCGTAAAAGCCGTCGAGTTTGCCTCGTATGCGCGGCTGGCGTCAATCAGGTTCGTCATTTCCGTTATGGTGCTGACGTTCGGATACGTCACATAACCGTTCTCGTCCGCATCAGGATGCGCCGGGTCATAAACCATCTTCATTTCCGTCCATTCGTCTTCATATACTCCCGTCACTTTCACGCCGGTTCCCGAATAACGGTCACGCGCCGCGTTCAACACATGACGGAAAGGCGTTTGAGAATTTTTTTCTTCAAACACCACTACTTTTCTGCGGTACGGCGTGCCGTCTTCGGTACGGGTCGTCTCCGCGTTCGCTATATTCTCTGCAATAATGTCCATACGGTAGCGTTCTGCCGTCATACCGGAGGAATTAATGTCAAATGCTGAAAAAATTCCCATTACTCAAATCTCCTTTTCTTATTTCATCACAGCCTGTAAATTCCTGAATTCCTGTGTAATGCTCATCTGTAAACCCTGATAGGTAATCTGGTTCTTTGCCAGATATACGCCTTCCGTATCGACATCCACGTTATTGCCGTCAAGACGGTAGGAAAAACCCGCATAGTCCGTGTAACATACCGGGCTTAAGTGGTTTGTTTTCAAATCGGACACTTTCGCATCCATTGATTTATATCTGGATTTTCTAAGCGCAATGGCAAGCTGATTCTCAAAGTCCACATCCTGTCTCTTATAGCCCGGCGTGTCCACATTCGCAAGGTTATTGCTGATGGCATCGTTACGCATCCAGGAAGCGTCCGCCGCCTTATCCAGTACATTTACATAATCAAATACATTCGTGTTTAATAAGGAACTCATAATCACACCCCATCCATTATAATAAAAATCCATAAACTATTATAAAGTCATTCTGTCAAAATTACAAGACAAAAGCGAAAAAAATAAATGGAAAAAAAGTTTACGCCCTGTTCTGCTCCTTTAATTTCTCCACTTCTTCAAAGACAACATCATTTAAAACTTTGATATATGTGCCTTTCATACCCGAAGAACGGGATTCAATAACGCCTGCGCTTTCAAATTTGCGAAGGGCGTTTACGATCACGGAACGGGTAATTCCCACTTTATCCGCAATTTTACTTGCCACGAGGATGCCCTCCATGCCTCCCAGTTCGTCAAAAATATGGGTAATCGCTTCCATTTCGGAAAAAGAGAGCGTACCGATTGCCGATTTGACAACCGCAACTTTTCTGTTTTCCTCCGCGTTTTCTTCATTCACCGCCCGAAGCATCTCTAAGCCTACGACCGTCGTACCGTACTCGCACAGTATAATGTCGTCGATATCGTACTGCTCCCCGCATTTATAGATAAAAAGCGTACCGAGGCGTTCGCCGGAAATTTCAATCGGCGTAATGACCGCCCGGAACTTCTTCGTATCGATATTTTCAAATCCCAGCGTTTCCAAATTGACATTTTCTTTCGTGGAAAGCACGGCAAGAAGCCTTTCGTTTAACATCGGGTCGATAAAGCCGCCCACATGCTGCACAATAAGCTCCGTCAGCGATTCAGCGCCGTTCCAGTCGCCTACGCCGAGTACCTTTCCTTTTTTGCTGATTACCAAAACATTGGATGTTAAAATCTCCTTTAGAACATTGCATATGTCGTTAAACACTACCTTGCCTGAATTGTTATTATGCAGAAGTTTCCCTATTTTTCTGGTCTTATCTAATAATTGTACGCTCCCCATCGCTCCTCGCCTTTCAACAGCATATTATATCCTATGATGGCGCCTGTATTTTACAGGCATACGCATATTCTAACATAATTTTTTCGCGTTTTCAACGTAAATTGTATGAATTTTGGCACAATATTCATACAATTATTGGAATTGTAGGAAATAATACTTAATGCACGGCCTCCTGTGGCTGCGGCGTCTCTACATAACCGCAGTTTTCGTCCGCACACACTAACTTATTTCCTTTTTCCAGCATAATGGAGCCGCATCTTTGGCATTTTTTATCGACGGGCTTTTGCCATACCATAAAATCGCACTGTGGATTGTCGATACAGCCGTAATACTTTCTCCCCTTTTTCGTCTTCTTTAAAACGATATCCCTGCCGCATTTCGGGCAGGCAACGCCGATTTTTTCAAAATAGGGTTTGGTATTGCGGCACTCCGGAAAGCCCGGACATGCGAGGAAGCGTCCGTGCGGGCCATATTTAATCACCATCTGCCTGCCGCAGTTTTCACAGACCTCATCCGACACTTCATCGGCAATTTCCACTTCCTCAAGTTCTTTCTCCGCCTTTTCCACGGCCTGTGCCAAATCCGGATAGAAATTGGAAATAACGGTCTTCCATTTCACGTTGCCGTCCGCAACGGCGTCCAAAAGCGCCTCCATGGTCGCCGTAAAGTTGACGTCTACAATAGAAGGAAAAGCTTCTTTCATAATATGGTTCACAATCTCGCCAAGTTCCGTCACGTAGAGATTTTTATTCTCCTTTACAATATAGCGTCTCGCTAAAATCGTCGTAATCGTGGGCGCATAGGTACTCGGGCGTCCGATGCCGAGTTCTTCTAAGGCGCGCACCAAAGACGCCTCCGTGTAATGCGGCGCAGGCTGGGTAAAGTGCTGCTTTTCATCAAACGAATCGAAAGTAAGCCGCGTATTTTTATCAATGCCCTTTACTAACGTATTGCTCTCTTCTTTTTCGTCCTCATCATGATAAACGCTTAAAAAGCCGTCAAATTTTACTTTGGACGCCGCTACCGTAAAACGATGCCCCACAGCGTCAATTTTTACGGAAGTTGTCTCATAGATTGCGGGCGTCATACGGCTTGCCACAAACCGTCTCCAAATCAACTGATAGAGGCGGAACTGGTCTCGCGATAAGGAATCCTTTAATATGGCGGGCGTATTGGCAATATCCGTAGGACGGATGGCTTCATGCGCATCCTGTATCTTTTGTCCGCCTTTTTTCTCATTGACGGCATCAGCCGTATAAGCCTTACCGTAATTTGCGTCAATATATTCTTTCGCCGCCGCCTGCGCTTCCTCCGATATCCGCACGGAGTCCGTACGCAGATAGGTAATGACGCCGACCGTGCCGCTTCCCTTAATGTCAATGCCCTCGTATAACTGCTGCGCCAGACGCATGGTTTTCTGCGTGGAAAAATTCAACAGTTTGCTCGCTTCCTGCTGCAATGTGGAAGTCGTAAAAGGCAGCGGCGCCTTTTTCGTCCGCTCGCCGGTTTTTACGTCGCTTACCTGATATTTTGCATTTTTTAAGTCTTTTTCTATTTTTTCCAACTGCTCTTTCGAGGAAATTTCCTGTTTCTGTTTCGTCGTTCCGTAATATTTCGCCACAAGAGGCTTTTTCTCTCCCGGAATGGTAAATGCCGCGTCCAGTGTCCAGTATTCCTCCGGAATAAAGGCGTTAATCTCCTCTTCCCTGTCGCAGATAATCCTAAGCGCGACAGACTGTACGCGCCCCGCACTTAAGCCCCTTTTTACCTTTGCCCATAAAAGCGGGGAAATCTTATAGCCCACCATACGGTCAAGACAGCGCCTTGCCTGCTGTGCATCCACTAAATCCATATCTATTTCACGGGCGTTTTTTAACGACTCCTTTACCGCATTTTTCGTAATCTCATTAAAGGTGATGCGGTATACTTTCTTACCCTCTAATTTCAGCGCATGTAATAAATGCCAGGAAATAGCCTCTCCCTCACGGTCGGGGTCAGTTGCCAGATAGATTTTCTCTGCTTTTTTCACTTCTTTACGAAGAGTGGCCAGAATATCTCCTTTGCCTCTTATCGTAATGTATTTCGGTTCAAAGTCATGTTCGACGTCGATGCCGAGCTGGCTCCTTGGTAAGTCGCGCACATGTCCGTTACTCGCCGCAACTTCATAATTTGCTCCCAGAAATTTCTTAATTGTCTTTACTTTCGCCGGCGACTCCACAATCACCAAATATTTTGCCATAGTAATTCCTCATTTCTGATATCTGTCTGCTCTATCTATAAACCATTTTATTATTAACGTGAATCACTATACACTATATTGGAAGCAGTTGCAAGAAAAATTTATTTTCCTATTTTCATAAAATAACTGTTTCCTATCTGTTTGACCCATCCGTCCAAGCTCAATTTTATCAACTGGTTCATAATCTCCGTCAGGGAAATATCGCGCTTTGAATAAAGTAACATGCGTTCTTTTATTTTTTCCAAAGACTGCGGCGTATCATCCAGATTTTGTAAAATATCCGCCTGTATACCGGATAAGAGAGGCTCCGTTGCGGAAATATGTTCCATTTTCCCCGTCAGGGCATGGAGCATTTCCTCCGGCGAGAGCGCAACCTGCGCCCCCTGCTGCAATAAACGGTTGCATCCCTCGCTAAGAGCCTCGTTTATCCTGCCCGGTACGGCATATACGTCCTTTCCCTGTTCCAATGCCATATCAACGGTAATCAGCGTGCCGCTGCGGTTTTTGGCCTCCACGACCAGCACAGCGTCGGACAAGGCGCTGATAATGCGGTTACGCGGCGGAAAAAGGCTGCTTTTGGGAAGCGTGCCGGGAACATATTCCGAACAGACGCCTCCGCTTTCACAAAGCATGTCGTATAACTTCCGGTTTTCTTTCGGATAACAGATATCCACGCCGCAGCCCATAACGCCGAGGGAATAACCGCCTGCCGTAAGCGCGCCGAACTGCCCGATACCGTCTATGCCTCTCGCCATGCCGCTTATAATCTGCACCCCCTTCGACGCCAGTTTTTCGCCAAACCGCTGCGCCATGCGCCTGCCGTA
Source organism: Bacillus sp. (in: firmicutes) (assembly GCA_023666125.1). Lineage (GTDB taxonomy): Bacteria > Bacillota > Clostridia > Lachnospirales > Lachnospiraceae > UBA3282. Next base: position 16,677 of record JAMPCN010000008.1, read on the forward strand.
CTCCGAACAGCTTCTCGCGCCGATAATGGCCACGCCGGGGCTTCTCCTGTCCGGCAGCTTTCCCCTAAAATAGAGTCCGTACGGGGCGTCCGGAATATGGACGAGCCTTTCCGGATAATCCGCATGTCCGATACAGGTAAAATGTATCTGTTTTTGCATAAGCGTCTCGTATGCCTCCCATACGCCTCTTTTTCTTTTATCATCAACAATCTTTTGCGCCAGTTCCTTTCCTCTCGGATACGCCGTAAGATACCCCGTCAGCTCTTCCATGGACAAATCATGTATTTTATCAGGCGTTTTGGCATGTGTAAGCAGCATCTTTATCGTTTTCGAGCCAACGCCCGGAATGCTGTAGAGCCAATGGGCATATGGAAGCATCTTATCCGTTATTTGCTTTTGCGTTTCTTCTATTATCATTGATAACCATACCTTTCCTGTCCGTTTCCCTGTCCGTATACCGGTATCCTGTAACAGAGAGCCTCCGCCAAATGCTCTTTCGTTATCCGGCTTTCCCCCGCCAAATCCGCTATGGTGCGCGCAACTTTTAAAACGCGGTGATATCCCCTTGCCGTAAGATGCAGCGCGTCAAATGCCTGCTCCATCATCTTTTGTTCCGCCAAACCTAACAGGCAGTATTTTTTTATCTCTTTTACGCCCATATCCGTATTAAAGCGAAGCTTTGTTCCGGCAAACCGTTCCTTCTGGATGCGCCTTGCCTCCATAACGCGGGCGCGTATCCTTTCGCTGCTTTCCCCGCCGCCATGCGCCGTTAGTTTGGATATTTCAATAACAGGTGTTTCGATACAGATGTCTATCCTGTCTAAAATCGGTCCTGATATTCTTTCCTGATAGCGGCGCACCTCATAGGGCGTGCATTTACACCGCTGCAAGTCCGGATAAAAACCGCACGGACAGGGATTCATCGCGCCCACTAACATGATATCCGCCGGATAGATATAATTGCCGCCGCTTCTGGCAATCTGCACTTTTTTATCTTCCAGAGGCTGACGCAGGCTGTCTAGCGTCTCTCTCTTAAACTCCGTCATTTCATCCAAAAACAAAATGCCGCGGTGGGCAAGCGTCGCCATGCCCGGGGATGGTATCTTCCCGCCCCCTGTCAGAGCCTGCTTCGTAATATTATGATGAGGTGCGATAAACGGCCGCTTTTTTATAAGCGCTTCCGTCGGCGGCAGAAGACCCGCGATACTGTAGATGGCAGAAACTTCCATACTTTCTTCTAATGATAAAGGCGGCAAAACAGAGGACATCCGTCTGGCTATCATCGTTTTGCCGGAACCGGGCGGCCCCGTCATCAGGAAATGATGAAATCCCGCGGCGGCGACTTCGGCCGCCCTTTTAACCGCTTCCTGCCCGTTTACATCCGCAAAATCCAAATCGGACTCCTCTAACTTTTGGGAAAAAAGTTCATAAACGTCTATTGTAAGCGGCGGAATAAACGCTTTTCTTTTCACTTCCTCCATCCGCAGATAGCGCAGGGCTTTTTCCACATGGGAAACGCCAATCATTTCCATGCCCTGCACGACCGCGCCCTGTAATGCGTTTTCTTCCGGCAGCAGGCAGCGGGTAATTCCTTTTTCTTTTGCCTTTGCCACAATCGGCAAAACACCTTTAACCGGTTTTACTTCGCCATTTAACCCTAATTCCCCAATAATCAGCATGTTTTTGGCGCATTCTTTCGGCAGATGCCCCAATGCTTCCAAAATACCGACAGCCACCGGCAAATCGAACAGCGAGCCTTCCTTTCGCAAATCGGCCGGAGAAAGGCTGATATTGATGCACATGGGCGGAAGCGGTATGCCTGCATTTTTTAAGGCGACTTTCACCCTCTCCCTTGCCTCTTTTACCTCCGAGCCTAACAATCCTACCATCTGAAAGCAGGGCAGCCCCTTGGAGGCGTCTACTTCCACTTGAATCAGATAACTGCCGATTCCGTGAACTGCGCCTGATGTAATTGAACTGAACAAATATTTTTCCTCCTTTGTCTGTTTGTATCTGTTTGTCGTTTTGTCTGTTTCGGAATGCTTTCGGCGAAATGCCGGACTCCATAGAAATTGACATAGAATATTTGAAACTCTAATAATAGCATAATAAAAATAAAACGGACTGTCAAGGAATAAAAAATCCCGACAGCCTCATATAACTTTTCTTTCTTTTATCGCGGCGCGAAACGTATCGTCTATGCGCAGCGTTTCAAATTCCGCAATCCGCGCCTTGCCGTTTGCGGATAAGACCAGTTTCTGCGCCATGAGCGCCTCTATTACATTAGAAAGCCGCACGGCGGCCTGTTTCTGTCCGGATAACGGAAACGCGTCTAGGATTTGCGCCAACGCCGCGCCATTATCGGCAGCGTTCATAGCCGCGAAAACAAGATGTCCCGCTTCCGCGGCGGCTATCGCGGCATCTATCGCCTCTACCCCCTGCATCTCGTCAATAAAAATAACGTCCGCATCTTCACGCATGGCGGCATACAGCGCGCCCGCATAACTTAGGGCGTCCGTTCCTATCTCTCGCTGGCTTACCAGCGACATCCCGTGTTGATGGAGATATTCAATGGGAGACTCTAACGTAATGATATGCGCCTCCCTGCTATAATTGATTTTATTGACCAAAGCCGCCAGCGTCGTAGACTTACCGCTTCCCGATACACCTGTTATTAAAACCAAACCCTGTTTTCTTTCACACATTTCGGCTACGGATTCCGGAATTCCGAGCGTCTCCGGTGAGGGAGGCTGCATCCCGATAAGGCGCAGCGCCAATGCCGGCCGGCCTTTTTCCCGGTAGGCGTGTACACGATACCGGCCAAGCTTTCCGATGGCAAAGGACATATCGTACTCACCCCGCTCTTCAAAACGTTCCCGCTGCGGCGGCGTCATCATGCCAAGCAGTATTTCCAGTGTATCTTTTTCGGTCATCTTCGGGAAGCCCATGGTAAAAAGCTCACCGTTTACGCGCATCTTAGGAGCCGTTCCTACTATAATATGTACGTCGGACGCTCCTTCATTTTCCGCGGCCCGCATTATTTCTTCTATTATCGGCATCTTTCAAACCTCTTCATACAAACTTTGTTAAAACATTCCGGGAACGTATTCTTCTTCCGCTTCCTGCACATCTTCCATGGTATCCCCAACTCCGCCTACCGTTTCCGGCGGCGCTTCCACATAGTCAGGCTCCTCCACGTCAATGCCCTGCCGTTTTAACATTTCCGTATTCATAACATAGCGGTTATCCATTGTTTTCATAATATCCACAATTTCTACGCGGTTGTCGTAGACACGGTTATCCAAATCGATAATCCTGTTATCCTGGAATGTCAACAGCAGCGGTTTTAAGATATTACGCTCATTTTCCGCAAGCACAAGCGCCTTATCGCCGGTGCTTAATTCCACGCTGACGCCGGGAACCAGAATTTTGATGGAACTGCTAAGCGCATTTACCACCCTTTCATCAAAGAAATCAGGATGCTCTAACAGGTATTTAAAAGCCGCAACCTCCGATTCGGGGTTTTTATCCAACTGCACCGCGGTCATTGTATCATAGGTTTCCGCTACGGACAGTATCTTGGCTCCCATAACCATCTTCGCTAAATCCGAACTTTTTCTTTTTTCCAGATTTTCCAGGTTCGCCTGCGTCTGCATACAGATACGCTTGATATTGGGCGTTGTGGCAAAAACATGCTCTAACAGCCCATAACCCGCAATTTCCGCTCCCCTGACCTGCTCTTTCTGCTCATCCGTCATATTTTCCTGCATCATAACGGATTTTGCCGCCGAAAGCTTACCGATATCATGCACAATAGCCGCCGTAACGGCATCCAACTGTTCCGACACGGTCACGTTCATCGTATGCGCTATCATCGCACACAGCATGGAAACATTTAAGGAATGTTTATAAATATAATCCTCTTTGCTGCGCAGATTCTGGATAAAACTGATTTTCCTGTCCAGATGCCCATAGTTTTTAATGACATTGGCGGTTATTGTCTGTATTTTGGAATACCGCCATGTCTGTATAATTCTATCCAATTCCTCCTGAATGGAAAATACGCAGATTGTCTGAAAACGTTCAAAATCAATGTCATCCTGTGTCATCGGCGGAACAGGCTCCGCCGGTTCCAGCACAAAAATACCAATCAGGCCAAAATTTTTGATACTGTTAATGCCCTGCGTCGTCAGTTTGGAATTCCTTTCATACAGCAGAACCCCGTTTTTATTATATATCGGGCGTGCAAGCCGCATGCCTGTCTTTAAATCATCCCTTTTTACAAAGATCATCTGACTTTATCCCCCTGTCTTTCTACTACTCAAACCCTTCCCGCAACTTCTCCAAAGCCTTTTTCTCAATTCTGGAAACATAACTTCTGGATATCCCCAAATTTTTTCCGATTTCCCTCTGCGTCACCTCTCTGTCATCCAAGAGTCCATACCGCAGAATCAGTATTTCCTTTTCCCGCTCATCCAGCTTTTCCGCTAACAGTCCGGAGAGGCGTTTTAAATGTTCTTCCACCGCCATCCGTTCCACGACGTCGGGCTGTTCCTGCTCTATAATGTCGAGCAGATTGATTTCATTTCCTTCTCTGTCCGTTCCAATCGGTTCATAAAGCGACACTTCTCTGGAAGTTTTCTTTTTCGCCCGAAGCAGCATCAACAGTTCATTATCAATACACCTTGAAGCATAGGTGCTTAGTTTGCCTTTCCCCGCATCAAAAGAATCAATCGCCTTAATCAGTCCAATCGTTCCCGTCGAAATCAAATCTTCCATGTCTTCATCAACATTCTGATATTTCTTGGCGATATGCGCTACCAGACGAAGATTCCGTTCCACTAATATTTCTTTGGCAGTCTGCCTTTGCCCGCTGCTTCCGTCCTTCAACTGGCGAAGGTATGCGGCTTCTTCTTTCGCCGTCAGCGGTTGCTTAAATGTTTTCAAAAGAAGCCCCCAAAGTCCATTTACTCTATTCTATGACTTCAGGACAGTGCAAGTGCCTTTCCACACAAAGAAAAGTGTCCTATTTACATTATACAAATTTATTCCGGAAAGTTCAATACAAAAACTGCGCCATCACATAATTGCTGATATCCATACCGTAAGGCGTAAGGCTGATGAAGTCATTTACAATAAGAAGCCCTTCGCGTTCCAGTTTTTCTATCAGGCTGCCGTATACGCTTTCTATCGAAACGCCAAACTTCCGAAAAAAAGCGTCCTTTTCAATGCCCTTTGTCAGACGAAGCCCCAGAAACATAAATTCCTCCATCTGTTCGTTCACCGTAAGATATTGCATGTTATCATTCATATCTTCCGGAGCATGTTCCACCGCATATGCATATTCAGCATAGGTCTTTTTATTGTTCCAGCGGACGTCTTTTACCATGGAGGCGGCGCCCAGCCCAAACCCGACATAATCGCCTCTTTGCCAGTAGACCTTATTATGGATACATTCATAGCCCGGTTTCGCATAGTTGGATATTTCATAACGGTTGTAACCAAAAGAAGCCAGCATTTCTCCGGTCAACTGATAGAGCATTCTGTCCTCATCTTCCGTCACAAGAGGGAGTTCCTTTTGATGCTCATAAAACCATGTTCCCTCTTCCAGAATCATGCTGTATGCGGAAATATGTTCCGGCCGATACGCCAGTATGCGCTCTAGCGTCTTTTGGTAGACAGGCAGCGTCTGCCCGGGAATTGCCGACATAATGTCAATATTGATGTTTTGAAAGCCCGCCGCCCTCGCCATTTCGTACGCATTGCAAAACGCGGCGTAATCGTGGAGTCTTCCCAACAATTTCAGTTCCTTATCGTCCGCGCTCTGTAAGCCGATGCTCAAACGGTTAATTCCCGCTCTATGATATGCCGCCAGCTTTTCGGCTGTTACGCTGTCAGGATTCGCTTCTATTGTAATTTCGGGGCTTTCCGAGAAAGTATAATTTAGTTTTAACTTTTCTATCAATCTTTCAACTGCATTTAATTTCAGGATGGAGGGAGTTCCTCCGCCGATAAAAACGGAGATAACCTGATGCTCCTTATAGGAAAACGCACGTTTTTCTATTTCCGACAACAGAAGCGTGATATAATCCTCTTTTTCCGTCTCTGTGGCCGGATAGGACAAAAAATCGCAGTAACGGCATTTTCTTTCGCAGAACGGAATATGAAGATAAAGACTTAAATCACGCATAAATATCCTCTCCCGTCCTATTTATCATCTAATTTCAAAACGCTCATAAACGCGCTCTGCGGTATCTCTACGCTGCCGACCTGGCGCATTCTTTTCTTTCCCTCTTTCTGTTTCTCCAAAAGCTTCTTTTTACGCGTAATGTCGCCGCCGTAACATTTGGCGAGAACGTCCTTACGCATCGCCTTGACGGTCTCCCTGGCGATAATCTTGCCGCCCACCGCCGCCTGAATCGGAATCTCGAATAAGTGTCTGGGAATTTCATCCTTTAACTTTTCACACATTTTTCTGCCTCTTTCATAGGCGCTGTCCGCATGGACGATAAAAGAAAGCGCATCGACTTCCTCATGGTTAATCAGAATATCCAGTTTCACTAACTTGGATTCTTCATAGCCTTTTATTTCATAATCAAAAGAAGCATAGCCTCTGGAACGCGATTTCAACGCGTCGAAAAAGTCATAAATAATTTCATTTAACGGCAGTTCGTATTTTAATAACGCACGTGATGATTCGATATATTCCGTACTGACATAGCGGCCCCTTCTCTCCTGGCAAAGCTGCATAATAGGACCGATAAATTCCGTTGTCACCATAATCTCCGCACTAACGACCGGTTCTTCCATATAGGCAATCTCCGACGGGTCGGGAAGATTAGAGGGATTCGTCAGTTCCATCATTTCCCCGTTTGTCTTATGGACGCGGTAAATAACGCCCGGCGCCGTCGTGACTAAATCCAGATTATATTCTCTTTCCAACCGCTCCTGTATGATTTCCAGATGCAGTAAGCCCAAAAAACCGCAACGAAAACCAAAGCCAAGGGCAATAGATGTCTCCGGCTCATAATTTAGCGAAGCGTCGTTTAATTTCAGTTTTTCCAGCGCATCCCGCAAGTCGGGATATTTCGCGCCGTCCGCGGGATACATGCCGCAGTAGACCATGGAATTTACTTTTTTATAACCCGGCAGGGGCTTGTCACACGGATTGGAAACATCTGTTATTGTATCGCCTACCGCCGTATCTTTTACATTTTTAATAGAAGCGGTCAAATAGCCTACCATCCCGGCGGAGAGTTCCTCACAGGGAATAAACTGTCCTGCTCCGAAATAGCCGACCTCCACTACCTCCGCGTCCGCTCCCGTCGCCATCATTTTAATATGCGTGCCTTTCTGCACCCTGCCCTCCATAATGCGGCAGAATACAATCACACCCTTATAGGAATCATAGACGGAATCAAAGATAAGCGCCTGTAATGGGTTGTCCGGGCTTCCCCCCGGCGCGGGAATCTTTGCTACAATGGCTTCCAGCACCTCTTCGATGCCGATTCCGTTTTTGGCGGAAATGAGCGGGGCGTCCTGCGCCTCGATGCCGATAACATCCTCTATCTCATTCTTAACGCGCTCCGGGTCGGCGCTGGGAAGGTCTATCTTATTGATAACCGGAAATACGTCCAAATCATGGTCGAGGGCAAGATATACATTTGCCAATGTCTGCGCTTCGATGCCCTGCGCCGCATCCACAACTAAAATCGCGCCGTCACATGCCGCAAGGCTTCTGCTGACTTCATAGTTAAAGTCCACATGACCCGGCGTATCAATCAGATTGAAGATATATTCTTGTCCATCCTTCGCCTGATAGACGATACGGACAGTCTGCGCCTTAATGGTAATGCCTCTCTCCCGTTCCAGTTCCATATTGTCAAGCACCTGCGCCTGCATTTCCCGGCTGGTTAAAAGACCTGTCTTTTCTATAATTCTATCCGCAAGCGTGGATTTTCCGTGGTCGATATGCGCCACGATACAAAAATTTCTAATATTACTCTGCTTTACTTTTGCCATAGCCTTTCGTGCCTTTCTTCTCATTGCCATGTAAAATCATGTAGAATCAGTATAGCAAATTCTTCCTTTTATGTCTAGAAAGTCCATATGGCAAAATTAATCCCTGTCGGGTTCCTCCCCTGCCAGCACCAGATGAATCACATGCGCAAGAGGCTCTACGGCGTTCATAATCTCTTCTACCGTGTTATTCTGCGCTCCCAGTTCAATTAACAGGGATTTCGGGCGCAGGTGCATATTATAACGGTAGGCTTTCAAATAGATTCTTCTGGTAATGCCCGGATAATACTCATTGGCCGCCGTCTGCATCTGGAAAGAAAACGCCAGATTCTCGTCCAGGTACGGATTTTCCAGCGATTCAATAATGCCTCTTTTTGCCGTTCTGCTCAGTCCGTTAAAAAACATAAACTGCGCCGTCGCCCTGCCCTGCATATCGACGACCAGTCTTCTGCCCTCCGGCATTTCATCTCTATGTAAATCAATTACCACCTCAACGGAAGGATTTTCGGCCAGCACTTCTTCTATTCCCGGGAGCGCATTGGCATATGCGTCATCCCTCACTTTTTCATCATAGCTTGCCGTATGGTGTATGACATTATAACCGTATTTATCATGCAGTATCTGCGCCAGCTTCTCTCCGGCTCCGACAATCGTTGTCGAAGCGTCGCCCGGTATGGAATCGGCAAATCCCTCCTGCGAGTGGGTATGGTATATTAAAATCTGCGGTTCATCATTTTTTCCCTGCATCATCATGTCTTTTTCCAGAAGTTTTTTCGTGTTTAACAGTTCCGCCCCCGCCGTCGTAGTGGAATCCACCGCATAAAACGCTTTTACCAATTCTTCATAATCCTGCAGATTTTCCCACTGATAACGGTAGAGAGGTTCTTCCACTTCATAAAATGCCGTCTCCACGCCGTTTCCCGCTTCCATGCCATCATCCCGCGTCTCTTCCCCGTATCCTCCGGCCGCCTGATTTTCGCTCACCAGGCCGTTTTCCGCCAAAAATGCCTCTTCTAAGCTTTTATCCAAATGAATGGCGTCTTCGCCGTATTCCAATGACTCTTCGTCGATTCCTTTTCTGTCTTCGTCAGAGCCTTCCAATAACAGCAGTTCTTCATAACTGCTCTCCTGCAATGCCCCCGGGGAATACTTCTCCTCCTCCATGCCGTACAGAAGTACCGGGAAATTTTCCAGCACGAGATATTCAAGCGGATTATATTCGTTTTGCCGGGTTTTGTTCTGCCATACGGTAGTTCCCGGCATCCAGATATTTATCATGGTCTGTTGCGTCCATGCCAAAAGCCCGCCGTCTGTTTCCCTCTCCTGTGACTCCATGGTATCATAAAACTCTTTCAGCATGGCTCCCAACGCCATAAGGCACAAGATAAGAAGCGCAATGCGCAGGATACCTCGTCCGATATGAATCTCATTGTTCCACCTGATAGACAGCCGCCCTTTTTTCATGTATACGCTTCATCCCATCCGGGGCAGCAAGCCTTTCCGGTCTTGTTTTTGATATGCCCCACTGTCTATTATATGCAGGGCATGGTGTTTCTCATGATACGGAGATATCTAACGCCTTATTCAGCGCATCACAGAGAATATGGCTGATTTGCTGCACCTGGAAGTCCACGTCCTTACTTGTCACATACATATTGTTCAGTTCCGAAAGCGCGCTCGGATATTCCCCGATAGCGTCTCCTACAATCGTCGCCGCGTCTACCACCGTCGGCACGCCAATGGCCAAAACAGGCACGTTCAAACTTTCTTTTGTCAGTGCATTCCGATGATTGCCTACGCCGGAGCCGGGATGAATTCCGGTATCGGTAATCTGTATCGTACGGTTTAAACGTTTGGTTGACCTTGCCGCCAGCGCGTCTATCACGATAACCTGGTCGGGAGAAGTCTGTTCAATAACACCCCTTATGATTTCCGCCGATTCCATTCCCGTTTTCGCCATAACGCCCGGAACAAGGCTGCTGACCATGTGCATTTTGGAGCAGTTATAGGCCACTTTGCCATATTCCATCACAATATGGCGGTTGATAAACAGATTATCAACCACGTTAGGGCCGAGTGCATCCGCGGTAACATCCCGGTTGCCAAGACCGACTACCAGAATGGATTTTTCCGTTTCCGGCTCCGGGAGAAGTTTCCTGATTTCTCCCGCAAGAATATCGGATATCTCCTGATGATAGTCGTCTTCGGGTTCAATCATGGCCGGCGCCTCCAAAGTCACATAGGTTCCCATTGGCTTTCCCATGGCGCGCGCGCCGTTTTTCGTCTCAATGATAACTTTGGTAATATGCACATCACTGTCCTTATCGTAATCTTCTTCTACTTTTATTCCATGAACTTCGTTTACTTTCCCGTCAATACTTTCTCTGGCTTCCAAAGCCAAGTCTGTTCTGACCTGAAACCAACTCATACCCTCATGTCCTCGTTTCTTCTTTCCTTTTTCTTAGTTTTATTATATGCAGATGATGAAGTGGTGCGCCTCAGCATTAAAGTCATGCAAGCATGATACGCAGAGCGCATCATGCTGTCGGACTGCGTCCTATACTTCAATCCGCAAACAGTTGGATGACCGCAAGCGCTCATCCAACAGCTTTCGGCTTTCAGTGCATGACTTTAGTTTTCGCAAAAATATCTAATTTATGTATTGACAGAAATTAGCAGTTATTTTACAATAATAGCTGTGTGTTTCCATTAAAACGTCCGTGTCCGAATTAATGAGACACTTTCCTTAAAAATTATAATACAGGCAGGAGGTGTGCATCTTGGCTAATATTAAATCTGCGAAGAAAAGAATTTTAGTAAACAGAACGAAAGCCGAAAGAAATAAGGCTATCAAGTCCGGCGTTAAGACTTCTGTGAAAAAAGTAAATGCTGCTATTGCCGCTAATGATAAAGAAGCTGCAAAGGCTGCATTGACCGCTGCTACGGCTACTATCAATAAAGCGGCTTCCAAAGGCGTATTCCACAAAAATACGGCTTCCAGAAAAGTATCCCGCTTGGCATTGGCAGTCAATAAGATGGCTTAATAAACAGGAAAGAACTTATACAGAGTTCTTTCCTGTTTTTTTATGTAATAGAAAATTGCTGTAATCGTAGTGAGAGATTAAGCGCAAGCCGCTGGGGTTGCGCTTTTTATCTGCTGTGACCGCCGCCACCGTGGCTGCCTCCGCCTCCTCCACCGCCGCTGTGGCCGCCTCCATGGCCGCCTCCGCTGCTTGTCTGTATGCGGCGCTTTACAACTGATTTTCTAAGAAAAATATCCTGCCTGTTGGTAAACTGTTCCCGTCCGCCCTCCACATAGGTGACCGCCGTCGTCGTGTCTTTTCCGCTTCCGGATTTCCAGTTTAAGGGAATGAATACCAGCGCCGCGAGAATGCCAAGGATAACAGGCAGTCCTTTCGGTATATCCATATGCAAAAGCCGCAACCCCGTCATATCGTCATAAAAATCATTGATGTAGGTCTTATAGGCGCGGTAGGGATTCGTTTCCACATAGCGGTATATCCTGTCAAGGATATGGTCGATATCCGCATCCGAGTAAGTATCCTGTACAATTCCCGTTGTGCAAAGCCATGTATAAATTCTGCCGTTATCCTCACGATACCAGTTGTCAACCAAAATAACGCCGTCGCCGTTTGGCTTATCATAGCCAAACCCACCCGTTTCATAAAACTGCTCCGCATAGACTCTGACAAATTCAGCATAAGAAACATTCGGTTCCAGGCTTCTGGCATATTCTTTTAAGGATTCATTCAATGTCACCAGAACGATATCGCACTGTGTCTGCTTTTGTCTTTTGTCAATCAACTCGGTGAGTTTCCGTTCCTCTTTATCCGTCAGTACGCCGCCATAGTCGAACACTCTCTGCGCCGTACACTGCGCATTGGTTCTGTCGTAATAGCCCGTTTTCGCCGAAAGGCTGTGCAGTCCTTTTATCAGAAACAAAACAGCCGTTATGATAATAAGGGAAAGATAAACCCATTTAAAATATCTGAAATACTCTTTCATCTACAATACCTCCAGAATCGTAATGGCAAGCTGCATAAGTGCGCTGACGCAGGCGAAAACGGAAAAGCCGTATAGCAGCACTTTCTCTTTTGAGACCGGCGTTTTGCCCACTACCTTGCCGGTCTGTCCGTTGACATGAAAACGCCATGTTTTTCCCCGATACTGATAAAGATACAGCCACACCGGCATCAGTGCATACCATGTGTTATCTTTTCCCACATTCATATTTTTTCTGCCGGGCTTTACCGTGTCATATCCTGCCAACGAGCGGCTCATAAGCTCTTCTGATGCGTTTCTTACCTTTCTCTGCGCGCGCTCTTCTAACTGCTCCGCGCTCTGGTTATATACTTCACCGAAAAAGCCGGACATATATTTGGGGTTAAAATTTTCCAGTTCTTTATAAGTATAAGGCTCCATTAAGTCCATCTCGCCGTCGTCCATCGCTACCGACGCATCGACCGGAACCTTGTCAAAATCCGCCTCCATTTTCCGGATAACCTCGAAATAAGAAGTCTCTATATATTCCGTATCGCCGCTCACCCAACTGCGCGTCTTAGTTCCCTGCCCGACAAAATCGTACTGTACCTGATAGTCATACATCCAGAATGGCACATAAATACCCTGCATCGCCTCCAGGCTCTTTTCCGATAAGAAGCTTGACGGCAAAAACGTTTTTTTCTTAAACTCTTTCTGTAACATCTCGACCGCCGCATCCTTACCGACTTTAAACGGCAGTATCAACTGCGGCTTGTATGCTCCCTCAACTCTTTCTTTGAAAATAAGATAACTGCCGCAGTGCGGACATCTTCCCGCCGAGGCATATTCGGTCATGGCAAGCGGCGCGCCGCAGTTTCCGCACTGTGTTACGGAACCGTCATACACAATATCCTCGCTGTCTATGCTTTCACAATGTGGACAGTACATCTTTTTTCTGCCCGGTTCATAAACGGTGTTGCCACCGCAGTTTTTACATTTATAAATCATAGATTAGCCTTATCCTTTCCAGTTTTTGCTTTCCTTTTACAAATTTTTCAAAATAGCATTGCCCTACGTCCTTAATTTTTATATACTAATAGTATCACACTTTATCAGCAAATGACAGAATAGGAGTAAAGAATATTATGGGTGGTTTTTTTGGCGTCGCTTCCAAGGAAGATTGTATCTTTGATTTATATTTCGGAACGGATTATCATTCCCATCTTGGAACAAGACGGGCAGGCATGGCATGTTACAGTAAGGAAAGCGGTTTTGACAGGGCAATCCATAATATTGAGAATGCGCCTTTTAGAACCAAGTTTGATAAAGATGCCAATACCATGTCCGGTCATCTGGGCATAGGCTGCATCTCCGACTATGAGCCGCAGCCGCTTATCATTCGTTCCCATCACGGCACTTACGCGATTACAACGGTAGGCAAGATTAATAATAAAGAAGAAATCGAACAGCAGCTTTTTCAAAGCGGACATGCGCATTTTCAGGAAATGAGCGGCGGTGAAATCAATATGACGGAGCTGGTATCCGCGATTATCAATCAGAAAGATAATCTTATCGAAGGCTTACAGTATGCGCAGGAGCTAATCGAAGGCTCCATGACGATGCTTGTCATGACGCCCAAGGGCATCTTTGCGGCAAGAGACCGTCTCGGGCGCACGCCTGTTGTCATTGGCAAAAAAGACGGCGCCTACTGCGTCTCTTTTGAAAGCTTTGCCTACTTGAATCTGGGCTATCAGGACGTCAGGGAGTTAGGTCCCGGCGAGATTGCCATTATTACGCCGGAAGGTGAACAAACGCTTATTTCTCCGGGTAAGGATATGAAAATCTGTACGTTTCTGTGGATTTATTATGGCTATTCCTCCTCATCCTACGAGGGCATCAGCGTGGAGCAGATGCGTTACCGCTGCGGTGCAATGTTAGCAAAACGCGATAACGTAGCTCCGGATATCGTAGCAGGCGTACCGGATTCCGGCACGGCGCATGCTATCGGATATGCGAATGAATCGGGCATTCCTTTTTCCAGGCCGTTTATTAAGTATACGCCCACATGGCCGCGTTCTTTCATGCCGACGATACAAAACCAGCGCAATTTGATTGCCAAAATGAAATTAATACCGGTTCATGATTTGATTAAGGATAAGAGCCTGTTATTGATAGACGACTCCATCGTACGCGGTACACAGCTTCGGGAAACGACGGAATTTCTCTATCAGAGCGGCGCGAAGGAAGTGCATATCCGTCCTGCCTGTCCGCCTCTGTTATTCGGCTGTAAATACCTTAACTTTTCCCGTTCCAATTCTGAGATGGAACTGATTACCAGACAGGTCATAAAGGATATGGAGGGGAATAATAAATATCCCAATTTAAGCGTCTATGCCGACCCGGAATCTTCTTCTTATCAGGATATGCTGGAAAAAATAAGAGAGAAGCTCAATTTCACTTCTCTCCGTTACCACCGTTTGGATGATATGATTGCCTCGGTAGGCATCGATAAATGTAAACTGTGTACATACTGCTGGGACGGACGCGAATAAGTTCAAAATCAGAGATTTTGAACTGTGAGTTTGTGCGCTAAGAACAGCTTAGCACACAAACATCACGTTAGGTCAGGCGTTCAATTTCATCTATGATTTCGCCGATATAGGCGATTGTTTCAAGTAAGGGGGTTTCGGTTTCCATATTGACCCCCGCCATTTTTGCAAGTGCAACCGGACTAACAGAACTGCCCGCGGCAAGGACTTTTTTCCAGTTTTCCACTGCGGTCTGTCCTTCTTTTTCAATCTGCCTGCATACCTGCGTAGCGATTGTCAAACCTGCGCTGTAAGTATAGGAATACAATCCCATATAATAATGCGGCTGACGCATCCAGGTATGCGCGGCGTCATCGGAAATTTCCACATCTTTCCCCCAGAAATTCTGTAAGGTTTCTTTCATGAGTCCATTTAATGTCTCCGCGTTGACGCTCCCGCCGTCGTCGATGATTCTATATACTTTTCTCTGATAATCCGCTTCCAAAAGATGCGTTACAAAATTATGATAATACGTATGGCTAATCATGCTGGATAACACCCAGCGTTTAAAACGCGCGTCCGGATTCGTTTTTAACAGGTAATGCGCCATTAAAAGTTCATTCATCGTAGAGGGCGCTTCCACGAAGTAATTGGAAATATTAGTGTCAAAAATGGACTGGTTGGCATTGCACAGTTTAAAATGCCCGGCATGTCCAAGTTCATGGACAAGGGTAAAAACATCCGCCATGCGGTCATGCCATGTCAACAAAATATAGGAATTTTTCCCATAAGGGCTGTCACAGAAACCTCCCGTTGATTTGCCTGCATTCTGAGCGAAGTCAACCCATCTGTCACGGTAAGCCTGCCTTACCATCTCTACATAATCTTCTCCCAAAACAGCAAGTCCTTTTTCCATATAAGACTTTGACTCTTCAATCGTTACCGTCGGGTCGTACTCCGGGTCAACGGAAATCTTTAAGTCTTCAAACATCATATGGTCTATATGATGGATTTTTTTAAGAAGCCCGGCGTATTTACGCATATGCGGCGCGAGTTTTTCCATAATCAGGTCTATCTGGCGTTCATACATCTGCCTTGTCACTTTCTGCTCGAAAAGAAGATAGTCTATCACGGAATCAAAGCCCCGCAGCGTCGCTATTGTCTTTTCCGTCTGTACATGTGTATTGTATGCGGCAGCCGTCACATTTTCATATTCGGCAATTTTCCCATGAAAAGCCGCAAACGCCGCCCGGCGGAGTGTCATATCCGGTTCATACTGATAATTATCCTCTAACAAAGAATAGCTTAACGGGTATTCTTTTCCCGACACGATAAAAGAATCGAATTTCATATCCGCCAGTTTAGCCATATGATAGATTTCATAAGGCGCCTGTATCGTCTGCATTAATGCCGTCAGGACGCGCTCCGTTTCGGGATGCAGCCTATGAGGTTTATTTCTAAGAATATCCTGCAAATATCCTCTATTTTCCACGGCTGCCGCTATCGCCTGCTCCAATATGGATTCATCCTGCTCGACAATTTCGCTGTCAACGAAACTAAGCATACTAATCATCTCGATAACCAGGCGGTTGGTTCTCTCTTTCTGTTCCTGATTATAAGTATTATAATAATCTACGGACACCGCCAGGCTCCAATAGCGGCTAAGCAGGGATAAAAGCCTTTCCATTTCCCTGTAATCGTCCAGACAGGCGTTTATTATCTGCGGGGTGTTTAATTTTCCCTGATATTCTTTTACCATGCGTTCGCATAATGCTTTTGCCTTTTCCATGTCTGTACGCATTTCTTCTTCATTTTTATAAATCAAAGATAAATCCCATGTCTGCTCTATAGGAACGTCTCCACGTGACTTTACTTCCATTTTTTACCTTACCTTTCTATTTTAAAAATCCGTTAATAATCTGTTCTTCGGCTTCCGCTTCCGTTAATCCGAGCGTCATTAACTTGATAATCTGCTCTCCCGCAATTTTACCTATTGCCGCCTCATGAATGAGGGCAGCATCCACATGGTCGGCCTCCAACTGCGGCACTGCCAGTATTTTGGCATTATCCATAATAATGGCGTCGCATTCCGTATGTCCGCTGCATGGAACGCTGCCTATCAGGCGGGAGTCGAATTTCTGGTAAGAAGTGTCTCTTGCCACGGAACGGGATACCACATCCGCGCTTGCTCCCTCTCCGCTTAAATTGACTTCATAATAGCTGACTGCGCGCTGATCCCCATGCGTCATCAGCCGCTCATGCACAATCAACTTTGCCCCTGCTGCAAGGCGCGCCGTCGTTTTCCTCTCTGTAGAGTCCACGCCTTTAATCTGCACCATTTCCATTTCCATGAAACTGTTTTCTTTCATATAAACTTCCGTTCCCGGATTTAAAATGCGCTTTCCCGCGCCGTCTCCGGAACCGTAATGCTTTTCCACATATTTCACCTTTGCGTTCGGCTCGAGATAAAAACGGTGTATACCGTCATGTTCGGAATCCTGTCCGCCGCAGTTATCAATACCGCAGCCCGCCACAATAATGACGTCTGCGCCCTCTCCGATATAAAAATCGTTATAGACAACCTCTTTTAACCCACTCTGACTTAAAACAACCGGGATATGAACGCTTTCATTTTTTGTACCCGGTTTAATATGGATGTCAATGCCCTCTCCGTTTTCCTTGGATATAATATCAATATTGGCCGTTGTATTTCTGGCCTCCATCTGTCCGTTAGCACGGATATTATAAGCTCCCTCCGGAACCTCATGCAAATCCGCCACTTCCTGTAAAAGCCTTTTTTGTATTGTGTCCATCATGTTATCGTCAGTCTCCTTTCCCGCTTTGTGCCATGCAAAATTCCCTTGCCGACGGCGTTCCCAATAGACCCGGCAGAATCAGTTCCTTGGCTCCCCTGTCTGCAATTTTTCCGTCTGCGACTACGATAATCTCATCTGCAATATTTAAAATACGTTCCTGATGCGAAATAATGACAATAGAACCGTTACGATTTTTTTTCTGCATCCTCTCAAAGACCTGTATCAAATTCTGGAAACTCCACAAGTCGATTCCCGCCTCCGGTTCGTCAAAGACGGACACTTTGCTGCCTCTTGCCAAAACCGTCGCAATCTCAATCCGTTTCAGCTCCCCGCCCGAAAGGCTCGCGTTCACTTCCCGTCTGATATAATCTCTGGCGCAGAGTCCAACCTGTGAAAGATACTCGCAGGCATCCGCCACGGAAAGCTGCTTGCCGGATGCGATACGAAGCAAATCCAGCACTTCCAGTCCTTTAAAGCGCACCGGCTGTTGAAACGCAAAGCTGATGCCCAGTTTAGCGCGCTCCGTAATGCTTTTATCCGTAATATCTTCGCCGTCTAAATATATCCGTCCGGACGTCGGTTTCTCGATTCCTGCAATCAGCTTGGCCAGCGTGGATTTTCCGCTGCCGTTCGGCCCTGTAATGACTACAAATTTATTTTCCTGTATCGTCAGGCTGATATCCCGCACGATTTCTTTCTGTGTTTCCTCCTCCGAGACTTCAAAGGATATGTTTTTTAATTCCAGCATGATAATCCTCCGTCACCGCCCAGCCCGCGGGCTGGACATCTTTCTTTCCTATTGTATTATATCCCTTGACAGGCAATTATGTAAATATTTAAAATAAGATATGCTCTTAAATCCACAGTCCATAGAAAGATAGGGTATTTTTATGAACATACGGCGGCTGTCTAAAACATATCAAGTGACAAGGTTACATGAGCGCCATGTGCATTCCGTGCTTGCGCTTTGTCAAAAAAATCCGCAATATTATAAATACTGTCCGCCCGCGGTCAGTATAGAAAGCCTTCTCACCGATATGTCGGCGCTGCCGCCCTCTAAAACGGCAAAAGATAAATATTATCTGGGTTTCTGGCAGGAAGAAAAACTGATTGCGGTGATAGATTTGATTTTGACATATCCAAATAAGGAAACGGCATGGATTGGCTTTTTTATGATGGAATCCGATATGCAAGGCAGGGGAATCGGTTCCGGCATCATTGAAGATGCCTGCCGCTATCTGTCAAAAAAATTTTCCTATATCAGACTCGGCTATGTGAAAGGCAATCTGCAGAGCGAGCATTTCTGGCTGAAAAATAAATTCGCCCCCACAGGCGCCACTACGCAGACAGACGATTATGAAATTGTGGAAATGCAGAGAAAACTGGCTGGGATGGTATGAGGGGTAGTGGTGAGAGACGGACTTATGGTATGCCCAATGACATTTTGATATTTATGTAGAACTTTTTTATCACCTATTACTATTTCATCAAAAAACTCTGTTTCGGATTTCTTTCTTAATACCAGCTCCACTATTTTCGGATTTTTTAGCGCATTTCCTTTTATTAACGACTTGGGTCTTGCTTTTTTTCTCATTCTGTCCTTTTTTCACAAAATCAAAATCCGTTTCCGATAAAGTTCCCTGATAGCATTTATCAAAAAAAGTTTGTGGATTTATGTACGAATGTACTCCGGTTAAATGTTGGAAATTGTCTTTTTTCGCATTTACAATATAATATTTATTATATTCAAACGCTTCCGAACAGATTAAATACTCATAATCCAAATATACTTCCTTATAGCGCTTCGCTGCCTGTATGATTTCCAGACAAACACGCTTTTTAAAATTTTGTTCTGTCATTTGTTCCTTTCTGTACCAAAAATTTCCTAACTAATAAGATAAAAAAGGATGACCGCAGCCATCCTTTTTGATTTTTAGCAGTTTACTCTGTAATGGGAATAGGTTTTAGGTCTCTATCCCGACCAATGAAAACGGGTTTTCAGTCTCCGTTCCGACCTTATTATCTCTTTTTCTGATTCCAATATACATTAGTATATGACGAAAGTCAATGTTTTTTTAAAACTTTTTTATACTTTCTACCGAATTTATTTCGCCAGCGGACTCTTGCGGTAAATGATATCGTCGCGCCCCGGCCCGTTGGAAACCATCGTAATCGGATAGCCAATCTGCTGCTCAATAAATTCCACATAAGCGCGGCAGTTTTCCGGTAATTCTTCGTAGTTTTTGATGCCGCGAATCTCGCATTTCCATCCCGGCATTTTCTTTAAGACAGGTTTTGCTTTCTCTAACTTCGCCGTCACCGGAAAATCCGTAGTAACTTCGCCGTCTATTTCATAGCCGATGCAGACCGGAATTTCATCCAGATAGCCCAGCACATCCAGCACGGTAAACGCTACATCCGTTGCGCCCTGTAAGCGGCACCCGTATTTGGAAGCAACGCAGTCGAACCAGCCCATACGGCGCGGACGTCCGGTTGTCGCGCCAAACTCGCCGCCGTCACCGCCGCGGCGTCTCAATTCGTCGGCTTCGTCTCCGAAAATCTCGGAAACAAATGCGCCCGCTCCCACCGCGGAGGAATATGCCTTGCATACCGTTACAATCTGCTTGATTTCATAGGGCGGAATGCCCGCGCCGATTGCTCCGTAAGCCGCTAACGTAGAGGAGGACGTTACCATCGGATAAATACCGTGGTCGGGGTCTTTCAATGTGCCAAGCTGTCCCTCCAACAAAATCGTCTTATTCTCTTGTAACGCCTGATGCAGATATGATGAAACATCACATACATAAGGCGCAATCATTTCTTTATACTGATGCAGGGTCTCTAAAAGTTCTGCGGGTACAATCAACGGTTTGTGATATAAATGCTCTAATAACACGTTCTTCGTCTCGCAGATTCTTTCGACTTTCTCTTTTAAAAGTTCCTCGTCAAAAAGTTCGCTGACCTGGAATCCAATCTTTGCATATTTATCCGAATAAAACGGCGCAATGCCCGACTTGGTAGAACCGAAAGATTTTCCTCCGAGCCGTTCCTCTTCATACTGGTCGAACAGAATATGATAAGGCATCACTATCTGGCATCTGTCCGATACCAAAATTTTTGGCATCGGTACGTTTCTGTCCGTAATGGATTTAATTTCCTCAAATAAAATCGGAATATTTAATGCAACTCCGTTACCGATAATGCTTGTCGTATGGTCGTAAAATACGCCTGACGGCAATGTATGAAGCGCAAATTTTCCATAATTATTGACGATGGTATGTCCGGCGTTGGCTCCTCCCTGAAAACGGATAATAATGTCCGCCTCCCTTGCCATCATGTCCGTGATTTTGCCTTTGCCCTCATCGCCCCAATTAGCGCCTACGATTGCTTTTACCATAATTTTCCCTCCACACTATTATTTTTCCACAGTAAAAGCAGGTCTGTAAAAAACCTGCTTCTGCCGTTTCTTACTTTATGATTATAAAACATTTTTCATCATAAGTAAAATCAATATTTATTATATGTTATATAATTATAGGTTATGATATATCCTGTTTCTACTTCTTTCTTAAATACTAAAATCAAACTTTCCGCCATATTCCGGCTTCTTCTCTGATTTTACGGCATCCCATTCTACTGATGCTATTTTTTCCATTAATTCTTCCATGCTGTCCGCCTGTACGCTGGTGCGCTTGGTGTCTTTACTGTTTTTGGCGTAACTGAGCATTTCTTTTTTAGCCTCTTTTTCCTGTTCTTTTCTGTCGGCACGTTTTTCCTCTCTGGATTTTTCTAAACGCTCCCGTTGATTTGCGCTTGATTTTTCCAGTTCCGCAAAGAAACTTGTGGTACCGTCTTCATGAAATACCATGCCTATCTTAGTAATTTCCGAGGCTCCTTGTTCAAAACCAAATTGCCGATTGATTTTCTCAGACATTTTTACGGCATGTTCCATAGACTGCAATTTTTCTTTTGCGTAGTTCTCATCTTCCGCCATACGTTCCAGTTCTTCATTGGAAAAAACAACGGAAAACTCTTTTGTGCCGCTTTTTACTAAAGTTTTCAAATCATCCGTACTGTTGCCAACGAAAAAATCATATTTTCCGTATTGTTTCCTCAAGTTTTTCAAAAAGTCCTGCGCCTTTGAAGACAGTTTCGACTCATTTGCTTTGGATATTTCACTTGTACTGTTAGAGGATTCGTTCTTTGCTCCTTTTTTAACACTATCCATCCAACGGGAAAGAAATGTTAGTCCGCTCTGTGTTCTTGCCCCGTCCGTTCCTGTGGCAATTTTAGAATATTTCGCATAAGCTTCCGGGTCATATTTCTCCATAAGTTTCTCTAAGTCTGCAGTTCTGAATGACTTACCGGTCGTATCGCCTTTGATATCGTCCAGCGTTTCCGCCCTAGAAACACCTCTGTCCTCAATTCTTTTTAACTCTTCTTTCGCTTTTTTCGTGATGTTTTGATAATCCGCCGCAATGTGCATATCCATGTTTACACTCATATTTTCCTCCATTCCGAAGCGTTTTACGCTGAGGATGCGAGCAGAATCGGGGATTCTGCTCTGCAATCAGGGGAATTTGTGACGCTTCTGCACAAATTCCGACTGAACTTGTTCAGTCTATTGAAAAAAATGCTCATCAGAGATTTTTTTCAATCTTTCCTCCTGAAATTTGTATTTACACACTTATCTCCGCTTTCACCCCAAGCAATTCCTTATTTTCTTCCAAAATCGGATTGACAACCTCTGTGATGAATTTCTCCACCTGCAGCGGCGCGCGCCCGACATACTTGGATGGTTCCATTGTCTCTTGCAGTTCTTCCAGACTCATCGGGAAAGCGTCATCTTCGGCAATCAGTTCCAACAGGTTATTGTCTTTTCCCTCTTTTTTGACGTTAGCGCCCGCCTCCATGGAAAGTTCGCGGATTTTCTCATGCAGTTCCTGACGGTTGCCGCCCATCTTCACGGCGTCCATCATAATATTTTCAGTCGCCATAAACGGCAGTTCGCTCATCAGACGCTTGGTAATAACTTTATCATAGACCACAAGGCCATCCACCACATTGAGACATAAATCCAGAATGCCGTCAACGGCAAGAAATGCCTCCGGAATGGAGAGTCTCTTATTGGCCGAATCGTCGAGCGTTCTTTCAAACCACTGTGTTGCGGATGTAATCGCGGGATTTAACGCGTCCACCATGACGAAACGGGAAAGCGATGCGATTCTTTCGCTTCTCATCGGATTGCGTTTATATGCCATCGCGGAGGAACCAATCTGTCCTTTTTCAAACGGCTCTTCAATTTCTTTCAAGTGCTGCAACAGACGGATATCGTTTGACATCTTATGTGCGGAGGCAGCAATGCCCGCCAGCACGTTGCAGACTCTTGTATCCACCTTGCGGGAATAGGTCTGTCCCGAAACCGGGTAGCATTTTTCAAAGCCCATCTTCTTAGCTATCATCGGGTCGATTTTATCAATGGTTTCCTGGTCGCCGTCAAATAATTCCAAAAAAGACGCCTGCGTACCGGTCGTTCCTTTGGAGCCAAGCAGTTTCATGGTAGAAAGCACATAGTCCAAGTCTTCCAAATCCAGACAGAATTCTTGCGCCCAAAGCGTCGCCCTTTTACCAACGGTTGTCGGCTGCGCCGGCTGAAAATGGGTAAAGGCAAGCGTCGGAAGCGATTTATATTCCTGTGCAAATTTCGCCAGCTCGGCAATGACGTTCACCAGTTTCTTTTTCACAAGCTTCAGCGCCTGCGTCATCACAATAATATCCGTATTATCGCCGACATAGCAGGACGTCGCGCCTAAATGAATGATGCCCGCCGCTTTCGGACACTGTTTCCCGTATGCGTATACATGGCTCATAACGTCGTGGCGCACTTCCTTTTCCCTCGCTTTCGCAACGTCATAATTAATATCGTCCGCATGACTTTTCAACTCGTCAATCTGCTCTTTCGTGATAACGGGCTTTCCGTCCTGGCTTAAGCCTAACTCCATCTCCGTTTCCGCAAGGGCAATCCAGAGTTTACGCCATGTCCTGAATTTCATATCCGGTGAAAAAATATACTGCATTTCCTTACTGGCATACCGCTCCGACAGCGGGCTTACATATCTGTCTGTACTCATAATATCAAATATCTCCCTCTCTTCATGATAATCCCCATTTTTACTCAACCTGCAGGTTTTGGCCGCGCAAAATTTATTCTTCAAACTCTCCCCTAATGTCATCCTTTGGTGGTTCCATAGGATAACTGCCTGTAAAACATCCTCTGCATATGCCAAGATGCCCTGCAATTTCATCCAGCCGCTCCATACGCAGATAAGCCAGCGTATCCGCCCCGATAATGCCGCGGATATCCTCTACGGAACGCTCATAGGCGATAAGCTGCTCCCTTGCCGGTACATCCGTACCGAAATAGCAGGGATATAAAAACGGCGGCGAACTGACCCGCATATGTACTTCGGCTGCCCCCGCCTCGCGTAACATCCTGACTATCCTGTCGGAAGTCGTACCGCGTACAATGGAATCGTCTATCATGATAATCCGCTTTCCTTTGACTGCCTCTCTGATAGGATTCAGTTTTACCTGTACGCTGCTTTCCCGATTTTTCTGTTTCGGTTTGATAAAGGTACGGCCTACATAAGCGTTTTTAACAAACGCCTGCCCATAGGGGATGCCGGACTGCATGGAATAACCAAGTGCCGCACAGTTGCCTGATTCCGGAACTCCCACAACCAAGTCTGCCTCTATAGGAGAGTCTATTGCCAGATACTTTCCCGCCAGGATACGGGAATCATAGACGCTGACGCCGTCGATATGGCTGTCAGGCCTCGCAAAATAAATATATTCAAAGACGCATCTTGCCTGCTCTTCTTTCGCGATGCAATGTCTTTTATCTGATTCGATTCCTTTTTCGGGGGAAATGGTAACGATTTCTCCCGGTTCCACATCCCTGACAAATTCGGCGCCTATCGTATCGAGCGCGCATGTCTCCGACGCCAGGATATAGGCGTTTTCCCTTTTCCCGATACAAAGCGGCCTAAAGCCGTACGGGTCTCTTGCGCCGATAAGCTTTCTGGGCGACATGATTATCAGAGAATACGCTCCTTTTATTTTTAACATCGCCCGCCCTACGGCCTCTTCCACAGTACCGCAGTTTAAGCGCTCTCTCGCGACATGATAGGCGATGACCTCGGAGTCAATCGTCGTCTGAAAGATGGCTCCCGAATATTCCAGTTCATGCCGCAGCGTCGGCGCATTGATTAAATTGCCGTTATGCGCCAGCGCCAGCGTACCTTTTACATAATTTAAGACAAGCGGCTGCGCGTTTTCCCTTGTGCTGCTACCGGCTGTCGAATATCTGACATGCCCCACGCCGATATCGCCTTTTAATTTCTCCAGCGTATCAGGCGTGAAATTTTCATGTAAAAGCCCCATTTCCTTTGCGCTTAAAACTTTTCCTTTCGGACCGTTCGTATCGCTGACCGCGATGCCGCAGCTTTCCTGTCCTCTGTGCTGCAATGCGAACAATCCGTAATAAATCGTAGAAGCTACGTCATTTCCATCAAAATCATAGATACCAAAAACACCACACTCTTCCCTTAGTTTGCCTGTTTTCTCTATCTGATTTTTCATGTTATCCTCATCCTAGAGCGTTTTTGCAACATGGCATATTTGTGACGCTCCGGCACAAATTGCCGTCTGAACTTGTTCAGACTTCTATAAGCCAAGTCTCTTAAACACCTCGTTATATGCCTCTTCCACGTTGCCTAAATCTCTGCGGAAGCGGTCTTTATCCAGCTTTTCGTTCGTATGGACATCCCAGAGCCTGCAAGTGTCAGGGCTTGTTTCGTCCGCAAGAATAATCTGTCCGTGATAACGTCCAAATTCTATCTTAAAATCAATCAGTTTGATATCCGCCTGTAAAAAGTATTTTTTCAACACTTCATTGACTTTGAAGGCGTATTTTTTAATGGTGTCGATTTCCTCCCACGTCGCAAGCTTCATCGCTACCGCGAAATAGCTATTGATAAGCGGGTCGCCGAGTTCATCATTTTTATAGCTGAATTCAATGGTCGGCTCTTCAAACGGCGTTCCCTCCGGCACGCCCAGTCTCTTGGAAAAACTTCCTGCCGCCACGTTGCGGATAATGACTTCAAGCGGTACAATCTCCACTTTCTTGACCGCGGTTTCCCTGTCGCTTAATTCTTCGATGAGATGCGTCGGAACGCCCTCCTTTTCCAAAAGCTGAAATACGCGGTTCGTCATTTTGTTATTGATGACGCCTTTTCCGACAATCGTGCCTTTCTTCTCGCCGTTAAACGCCGTTGCGTCGTCCTTATAATCCACGATTAAAATATCCGGGTCGTCCGTTTTAAATACTTTCTTTGCCTTTCCCTCATAAAGCTGGTCTAGTTTCTGCATAACGCTTTTCCTCCTTTGATTTCACAGTTTCTATTCTACATACTTTTCTCGTACTTTTCAACTGCCGCTATAATTTCCTTTGCATATTTCGGATAGCGGTGTACCAAATCCATAATGTCTCTCTGGGAACTTTTTGCCACCACTTCTTTGTTATAATCCATCCTGCGGCGCAGCGACTGTCTTCTGATAATCAGACCGTGGCGGATTTCCACCATCTCTTTATGGTCTAAAATAGCTTCCGTCTGATGCAGCCAGATGGCCGGATCCTGAATCTGATACCGCTTCAAAATCCGCAAAAGTTCCTGCTGATTATAATCCAAATCCAGTTCGGCGCGTTTGCATTTTTCCCGCTCCTCTTTTTCCTGATAATACATATTCCATGCCTTTTCCAGTTCTTCCGCGCTTGTTACGTCGTATTTTAAATATAAATAATCCAACAGGTTCTTATTATTCACATAACGGATTTTTACCTTATTCTGCAAAAGGATAATTTTATTAATGCTCAACTCGACCCGTTTCAAATCGCGTTTCGCCTCTGTATGCTTGACATAGATAAGCGTAATGGCAAAAGCGGCTACGCCGGCCGTCAACAGATATCCCGCTTTCGTGTCCATCTCCAGAATAAACTGCAATGCCAACAGCAGCGTAAAACATAGACCCAGCGCGGTCACGCAGATAATCGCCATGCCCTTAGTGTCCGCGATAGCGCCCATCAATTCATTCTTACGGTAAAGATAGGCGTGCTTTTCACCCTCCAGTCGGCTTAAATCTTTCTTTATCAGTTCGTGGTATTCCTCCGCCTCTTTTATCTTGGCGCAGCCTTCTTCGATTTCATCTAACATACGCTCTATCTGGCGGAAACGTTCATCGCTCATCCGGCGTTTTCTGCCGACATAATCGTCTCTGCTGTTCTGCAGAAGTTCCACTTTCTTGGCAACAGTCTGCAGTTCCTGCGCCTCTTCTTCCGGAAGGGCCTCTATTTCTTCCATATCCTTTAAGTAGGAAGTCACCATATTGTATTCAAAGGTCAAGTTTTCCAGTTCCTTTGTTGCATCCGCCATTTTTTCCAGACAGTTGCGCACATATGCGTCACGGACTTCCTTATTGTCAAAGTCTACGTTCTTTTCTTCCTCTTCATCTTCGTCTTCCCAGTCTGTTTCTTCATATTCCTCTTCGTCGATATCCCTGTTCCATCTTTTAAATATTTTTTTGAAAATATTCATAACCATGCCTTTCTCTATCTTGCCACGCTCTCTCTGTAAGCGTCTTTGAGCGTGTTTGTCAATCTTTCTATTTCATCATAATACGGTACTGCGCTTCCCGCGCCGCCGTCCTCCTTACAGACGCGCAAGGTAAAAAGCATCCTGTTTTCCTGCGTCATTTCAAACTGGCCTGCTGCCTGTTCCACCATACGTTCCACCTGCAGGGAGCTTTCATGCAAATCCGGGTGTTTGGCTATATAATCCAGATATTCCTTGTCGCCGCTTCGCATCCTGCGTGCGATAAGAGACTGCTTTAGGCTTTCGTCACTGCCGCTTACCTGATAAGCCTTATCAAAATAATCCTGCGCACGTTCAAATAAAAAGAGTCGGGCGTTGACGACACCCATGTTATGAAGCACTTTGCCCCGCAATACTTTTTCCTCCTCAGGAAGATTTGACAATAGTTCATCATATCTTTCCAGCGCAATGGCATATCTTTTATTTTGCAGCATATAGTCCGCTTTCGCCTTCTGCTTCTCATAAGAACTTAACCCGGCGTTATTTTTAATAAGCGTCTCCGTCTTAGATACCGTTTCCGCCGGATAAAGCCCCGCATACTCTAATATCATTCCCACATATGCGCTTGGCGAACCCTTTTGATTCACAAGCGCATACAAAGCATGGGCAAGCTTGGGCAGCCCGCACTCCTCGTCCAGCCAGCGCGCCAGTTTCTCGCTCACGATTTCCTGGTCTAACAGTTCCGCATTCTCCACGAGACAGTAACAAAGTTCTTCCAGCGAATATAGGTTTACATAAGTCTTTTCAAAGAAATATGGCGTCTGTGCATAATTTCCTGTACTTAATATGATACGGCTCATATTCCGCCTGCCTTTCTCTTCTTTTGTGAATTTTATTACGGCATTTTATACCGTGAACTGTTTCGTCCAGACTTTTTTCCCTGCCGGAAACAATTCTCCAAATCCCAAATCCGTTACCTTAATTTCCACGCATTCCTGAGAAGTCATATAAATTTCCATCGCATACCGGCCAAATGCGTTTTCCCTGACAGGCGCCCCCTCCAAGACTATCTCTTTGACCTGAATCTGTCTCCCCGTCAGCGGCGTAATCGTAAAGGAAACCGCATTTTCCTCTCCTGCCAGCAAAAACTCGCACTCCTTGTGTACTTCATACCAGTTCTCACCTGCATCCAAAAGCGCGTAATACGATTCCTGTCCTCTTTTTATCACATTCATGCCAATATTTGACTTTAGTTTGTCCGGTCCGAGGAAAATATTCTCTTTTGACGCCTCCCCCGGCTCTATTTTCTCCAACAGCCCGTAACAGGCTCCTTTGCAGAATAGATTGTTTCCCTGAAAGACCCTTCTGTTTCTGCATAAAAATTGCAGCGATTGCTTTGCCCATCCATCCCGAAATCCGTCTCCGAGAAGGTAAGCTGACGAAACGATTCTGTCGGCGCATGCCTCTTCTAAAATATGCAAAAACTTTTCATCCGCAAACGCATAACTGTCCGCCTTAATTTTTTCTTCTTCCTCTTCGCCGGGCAGAACCAGTGAATGATGCTCCTTTTCTTCAATTAAAACAACGATTGGCGTCGTTTTTTTGTTACGCTCCATTCGGTAGGTCTTCAGCCTTGTGCCGTTATGTTCACAGGCAAGCACCTGATAATTCCACAGCTCCTCCGGCTGGTGCAGCACAAAATAGTAAAAACTCTCCGTATGGCTTTGAAAATAAATATGGGAAGTCTTTAAATGCAGATTCACCGCCGCTTTCGCCAACACCTCCACCATTCTGTCATCCAGATTATCCATCGTAAACATCAAAGCGGCTATATTTTCCGCCGGTACAATGAAGTTTAACAGCGAAAGGCTCCTTTTAATAAACAGGGCAAGCAGGGCAATCGGGTCAAAAGGCTCCTCTTCTATTGTAATCATTTCTCCCTTTCTTGCAAGCTCCATTAAATCCGTAACCAAAGTTCCATCTTCCGACCCGCCGTTTTTCAGCGCGTCCTTACCGTAAAGCCATTGATTGACTCCTTTTCGTTTACATAACACAGTCGGAATATGGTACTGCTTCGTACCGATAACGGTGGCAACGCTTTCTACCGCATCTTCCCCATAAACGCAGTAACTAATCTGGGAAAAGTCGTTTCCCAAATCATAGCCCACAAGAATGCTGCCTTTATGCACTTTTTCCTCCGACTTTTTATCAAAAAACATCTTTCCGTCTCCTGCCCGTCCGCTTATCCGTTATAATTCCGTAAACAGCTTATCCGCCATAAAATCCTTTTTATAATATTCTTCCAGCAGCTTATCCACCGTATCATAATCCTGCAGCGTCTTGCCAATCATGATATCATTCAGCATATGAAACCGGCTTAGTGTATGCGGCGCATTGCTGTCGCTTACATTAATGGTTCCGCTCTGCGTCAACTGCTCGCCTTTGTCGGAACTTTCTTTGATATAGTATTGCAGACGTTCCCCGAAAAACAGGACAAATTCCTTTACGCAGATGCCCGCAAACATATCTTTCATTGTCTCCTGGCTGTATTCTTTCCCGTCATCGCCCTCCTGCTGCAACAGATAGTTGATAGTAACGCGATGCCCCGGCGCCGCCCGGTATTCCACAATGGACTTATCCTGCAAAAGATCCAGCGCCGGAAGATAGCTCTGATATTCCTTAAACTGCGGCAAAATAATCTGCTGACGCAGTAACTGCTGCAAAAATGTGCGAATCACTTCTTTTATTTCTTCCGTAATCTCCTGCGGATTCTCCGCATAATATTTCAGATACGCTATTTTACATACCAGATGCATCCGGCTCTTTTCCTTATACATTTGCAAAACGCTCTGCGCCAAAAACGAATCCGCAATTTTTTCTCTTATCACATAGTCATAACAATACTGTGACAAAAATGCCAAAATAACTTCTTCTTTTCCGCCCTCTTTGGCGTATGTACGGAAAATATCCGTCTTTTCCGCAATATGAAAGCCCGTATAAAGCGCCTGCACAATAATGCGCTCGCTTAAGTCATAAACATCCACGCCAAAGTCTCTTGCCGCTTTCCAGATATCCCGCATATCCTGCATACTGCCATTATAATAATGCACCAGATAGCGCAGAATTTCTTCGTCATATTTTCCTTTTTTCAAAATATAATACAGGATACCCGTCATGAACTCGTCTTCTTCCTGTTCACCGCGGCTTAAAATCCTGCTGCACAGCTTTAAAAGCGTTTTTACCTCGATGCAGTACGGCCCGGTATAACGCACCCACGCATATGCTTCCTCACACAACCCCCGCAGCGTCATAATACGCACGATTTCCTTTCTGTCATCCAAAGCGATTTCCTCGGGGCGCAGGGATACCAAATAATCATCCAGTTCCCACATTCTGTCCTTTTCATAGTAAAACCGTACCAGCCTGCTCTTAATTTCCTGTCTGTGGGTTTCCACCAAAAAATCGGAACCGGCAAGTCTTTTAAACCGTTCCACATTGTCTTCCTGTATATCAAGCGTACCCTGATGTCCATAGCAGACATAAATATCATAGCCGAAATGCTCCCTGACAAAAGGCGCCGCCATCTGTGCCAGTTTTCCGGTTTTTATAAGCGGTTCGCATGTAAAAGGGATGCTCGCTGTATAGCGGTTACATTCCCCGTCCTCCAAAACCACCTGACATTCCCCGTCAAACACAGGAACTAACGCCCGCCTGCCTGATACGGGATAGGAAAGCCTTTTTTCACCATACGGATATGCCAGAATCACCTTTTTTATGGCATCGCTTTCTATGGTAATCTCCTGCATAAATGCAAGTTCCATAAGCCCCCCTGCCACTTCCTCATCCACCAGAGACTGTGTCAGGACATTCCGATAAATATAAGCTAAAGACTTATTGATTCTGCCCTTTTTCACCTGCTCTATGGCAAACTGCTCGATTGCCGGCATGTAGTTTACATAAATATCCGGTATCTCTTCCTGGTGTTTTATTACATAGGCATACAGCCATGCGGTAATTTCATAGTTTAAATCACTCTGATAAGAAAAATACATCAGCGCCATCTTGGGAAGCGACTGCTTATCATCCAACGTAACGGACATCATATAGTATTCATATAATCTGGTAATCCGCAGATTCTGTTCCACCCCCGCCTGATACCATGTAAAATATTTACTGCCGTATTTATTTCCTTTAATAAGCGTGGCGCATATGGCGTGAAGGGTATCGTTTTGCGGCCTGTTCTGATAACAGGTAATCAAAATCTGCAGCAAAAGTCCGGAATAACCTTTCTGTTTCTGCGCCATATATAATAACTGTATCATGACGTCGTCTTTCATGACTTCATTTTTCGCCGCATAGTTTAATACCTGCAATTCAAATTCGTCCAGTTTCATTAACATGGCCGGATTCATCCAGATGAGGTTCCACGCCTCAATATATATCATCGGGCTGTGGCATCCATAGGCAAAAAGTTCTTCCAAAAGCGCCCATTTTCTGGCCGGCGTACGGGTATACTCATCCGCTATAAATAAAAGCAGCCATGCAATCCGCCAATTTCCGCGGTTTTTCTCATAATATCCGGCAATGGTATGCGCCACTTCGTCAATATACTGCTCGTTCTTGCTGCAAAGCGTTGTTAAATACAGATAGTAGCACCATAATTCCAGATTGCTTTCCTGCATATCCTCTATCAGTTCTTTATCCTGTTCCAGAATCCATTTTGCCTCATGAAAACGCTCCTGAGCCATAAAAAGCTGCGCCTGGAACATTCTTGCCAGTACGTCTTTTCCATCGATTTCCTTTAAGCGTTCTATCAGCTTATCGGTCTCTTCCATCCACGTTGCCGCGCTTATTTTCTTTAAGCGGAATGCCTGATAATACTGCATAAGCTGCATGGTAATCCGCTTTTTTTCCTGATAGAATCCGGGTACGCCGCGTCTGTTTTCCGGACGGCACACCACCGTTATCGGAACCGTAACCGTCCGCTCAAAACTAATCAGACGAATGCAG
>JAMPCN010000090.1 GCA_023666125.1 Bacillus sp. (in: firmicutes)
AATTTCAACGTATTCAGGATATGCGAATCGACCATGATATTACAATTAAGGAATTATCTTCCTCCCTTAATTTACACCGGGATGTTTATTCACGATATGAAAGAGGAGTTCGGGATTTTCCGATAGATATTTTGATAAAACTTGCAGATTTTTATAATTGCTCTATTGATTACTTAGTGGGGCGTTCAGACCATAAATAAGCTGAACGCCGCCTTACTTTGTCCGTGAAAAAGCGCAACCCCAACGGCTTGCGCTCCAAGAATTTACTGCGTAAATTCTTGCTTGAGTTACACCACGATTACAGCAATTTCCTTTTTAACCTGTCATATAGTATTTCTTCTTCTCCTGTCGAAAGAGTTACTTTCTTCTTATATAATAATGTCCATGATGCCTGATTCTTCGTATAATCCATTTTATCCTGTGGGAAAAATGAGCGGCAGAAATATTTTCCTTCCTCTCCGTTCTCTGCCAAAAACAAAAATATATTTCTTCCTTCTGCATCGTTTTTCATAATATAATCTGCCTTAATAATTGAATAAGTATTCTGCTTCCGATTATACTTAAAAATTGTATCGTTGCTATCTATCATGCTTTCCAAAAATGGAAGCATATCTATCCTATCTGCAATCTTATAATACAAGTCAGACGACTGAAGTTGTTCTGCTGTTATCCGTCATTCTTTTATTGCATCAAATATTTTTCCTCTGTCATGAACCAACTCCGGTCTGTCAGTCAGATATTGAAGTCCCATCAAATGAAAGCATTCTTTTTTATCAAAATTTATTTGTAACGAAATAGCAGATTACGCATCCGACTTACCTCTTTTCCTTTTAAAATGGAAAAAGCCCTGCTTTCGCAGAGCTTTCCAGACATTTTCTTTCAACTGTATAACAGTTTCTACATAAGCAGTTTCTGTAAGTGCAGTCTAGCCAGAATGCGGTAAACGTCAAACCCATTCAAAGCTCGTAAGGCACTGCTCTCTGGCACAACACCTTATGTCAACGCTTTGACCGACACTCAAGTTGCCCGTCTTTATTATTATATTACAATGAGCATGAAAATATGTCAATCAGCACTTCCTGAAAAACTCCTAACGCCGCCCGTTTATCCCTTATGAAAAAACTCATATATCTGCCCCGCGATATGCTCCGGTATCTCCGCTACCTCGCATAACTGCGCGACTTCCGCATTTTTGATTTCCTCAATGGATTTAAAGTATTTCATCAACGCTTTTCTTCTGGCGGGGCCGACGCCCGGAATATCATCCAGCACCGACTTCACCTGTGCCTTGGAACGCAGGGAACGATGGTATTCAATCGCGAAGCGGTGCGCCTCGTCCTGAATCCTCGTAATCAGTTTAAAGCCCTCGGAACGCGTGTCGATGGGAATTTCCACGTTCTGATAATAGAGTCCTCTCGTCCTGTGGTTATCGTCTTTCACCATCCCGCATACCGGAATGTCAATGTGCAGCTCTTGTAAAACCTGCAGCGCGATATTGACCTGTCCTTTGCCACCGTCCATCAACAATAAATCCGGAAACTTTGTAAAGCTCCCGAATTCCTTGTCTATCTCTTTTCTGTCCAGTTCCGCCCGCTCCTCCATGCCATGCACGAAACGTCTCGTCAAAACTTCTTTCATGCACGCATAATCATCCGGTCCGGAAACGGATTGTATTTTAAATTTCCGATAGTCGCTTCGTTTCGGTTTTCCTTTCTCATAGACCACCATGGAACCGACATTGGCAAAGCCGCTGATATTGGAAATATCAAAGGCCTCCATCCGCTGGATAGACTCCAAATCAAGCAGTTTTGCGATTTCACGAACCGCGCCGATAGTCCGCCCCTCTTCGCGTTTGATACGCTCTTTATCTCGGCTTAACACAAGCTGCGCGTTCTGCGCGGCAAGTTCCACCAAACGCTCTTTCGTTCCTTTTTTGGGAACGCGCAGGTATACTCTGCCGCCTTTTTTCATCGTAAGCCATTTTTCAAGAATTTCGATATCCGCAATTTCTTCCTGTAATATTAATTCCTTGGGAATATACGGCGTTCCCGCGTAAAACTGTTTGACAAAATCCAGCATAATCTGCGCGTTGTCATATCCCGCTACCCGCATCATATAAAAATGTTCCCGCCCTATCAGCTTGCCATCACGTATGAAAAAGACCTGCACGACCGCGTCGCTTTCATCTTTTGCAAGCGCGATAATATCCTTGTCCTCTCCGTCGCTGTCCGTTATCTTCTGTTTCTGCGCCACGCTCTTGACGCTGTTATATAAATCCCGATAGCGGATGGCGTCTTCAAAGGCAAGCTGCTCGGAAGCTTCTTTCATCTTTTCCTCGAGTTCCTTTAAAATCGGCTTATAATTTCCGTTTAAAAAATCCAGAGCCTGCTCTACGCGCGCCTTGTAGTCTTCTTTACTGATATATTCCTGACAGGGAGCCAGACACTGTTTGATATGGTAATTCAGGCAGGGCCGCTCTAATCCGATATCTCTCGGCAGTTTCCGGTTACAGGTGCGCAGTTGATATAACTTATTCATTAAATCAATCGTATCTTTTACCGCCGCCGCACTCGTATAAGGCCCAAAGTATTTGGAACGGTCTTTCTTAATTTCCCTTGAAAATAAAATACGCGGATATTCTTCCCCCAACGTTACTTTGATATAAGGATAAGTTTTATCATCCTTTAGCATCGTATTATATTTCGGCGAATGCTCTTTTATCAGATTATTTTCGAGAATGAGGGCTTCCAGTTCCGAATCCGTCACAATATATTCAAAGCGCGCAATCTGCTCGACCATCCTATCAATCTGCGGCCCACGCCCCACGATTTTACGGAAATAAGAGCGCACTCTGTTATGCAGATTGACCGCCTTACCAACATAGATAATTGTGTCATTTGCATCGTGCATGATATAAACTCCCGGACTGTTCGGCAGTTTTTTTAACTCTTCCGCTACGTCAAACATTATTATCGACTCTGCCTTATCATTTTCATTATTACTTTACGGTATTTTTATTCATCATCTTCGTCTTCATCATCCGCTTGCATTTCTTCCGCCGATGTTTCAAATGCCGCAGACTGCTCCGGTGCAGGCTGCTCTGTTTGCTCTTTCTGTTTCCATGCAGGCTGTGCCATCTGTTCCGTCTTGTGCGCAAGCGTCTGTGAAAAAAGTCCGACATTCGGCGCGTTCAGCTTTCTTTCTTCCTCCGGCTGCTGCATCCCCTGCTGTGCGCTCTCCTGTACCTGTGCGGTCTGCTGTACTCCCGGCTGTGCGCTCTGCTGCACCTGCGCTGCCTGCTGTGTATTTTCCTGTGTCTGCGCCACCTGCTGCTCATCCTGGACAGTTACACTTTTTTCCGCTTTATCCTTTTTATCCTTGTCCTCTTCTTCCGGCTCGGGAAGTCCTTTTTCTTTCCGGTAAATTTTCATAAACTCTTTACCGGTAATCGTCTCTTTCTCTATCAGATACGCCGCCAGCTTATCCATAATTTCCCGATTCGCTTTTAAGAGTTTTTTCGCCTGCTTATAGCTGTCGTGCAGAAGTTTCATCACTTCCACGTCAATATCCGCCGCCGTTACATCCGAACAGGTAAGAGACGCCGTACCGTCCAGATATTGACTCTCTACCGTTGCGAGACCCATTAAGCCAAATTTTTTACTCATACCGAATCTGGTAATCATATTTCGGGCAATGCTGGTTGCCTGTTCGATATCGTTTGCCGCGCCCGTCGTCACGGTGTCAAATACAATTTCCTCCGCCGCGCGTCCGCCTAAAAGACCGACTAATCTATCGCGCAGTTCCGCTTCGGTATCGAGGAATTTCTCCTCCTCCGGAACGTGCATAACATAGCCAAGCGCACCCATCGTTCTTGGAACAATCGTAATTTTCTGCACCGGTTCCGAATTTTTCTGCAAAGCGCTGACAAGGGCATGTCCGACTTCATGGTAGGAGACAATCTTACGCTCCTCCTTACTCATAATTCTGTCTTTCTTTTCTTTACCCACAAGCACCTGCTCCACCGCATCAAATAAGTCCTTCTGGCTGACAAATTCCCTGCCCATCTTAACCGCATTAATCGCCGCTTCATTAATCATATTGGCAAGGTCGGAACCGACCGCGCCGGAAGTGGCAAGCGCAATCTCATCCAAATCGACCGACTCGTCCATCAATACATCTTTGGAATGTACCTTTAAAATCTCCACACGGCCTTTTAAGTCCGGTTTATCCACGATAATTCTTCTATCGAAACGACCCGGACGAAGCAACGCTTTATCCAAAATTTCAGGACGGTTGGTCGCAGCCAGAATAATAATTCCTTTTTTCCCGTCAAAACCATCCATCTCGGAAAGGAGCTGGTTCAACGTCTGCTCGCGCTCCTCGTTGCCGCCGCCGTACTTAGAATCACGGCTTCTGCCGATAGCGTCAATTTCATCAATAAAAACGATACAGGGAGCGTTTTTCTCCGCCTCCCTAAACAAATCGCGGACACGGGATGCGCCGACGCCCACATACAGTTCGATAAAGTCCGAACCGGATAAAGAAAAGAACGGCACATGCGCTTCACCGGCTACCGCTTTTGCCAGCAATGTTTTACCTGTACCGGGAGGTCCTACTAAAAGCGCGCCTTTCGGCAGTCTTGCGCCTATCTTGGAATATTTACCGGGATTGTGCAGGAAATCTACGACCTCTACCAAAGATTCTTTGGCTTCATCTTCTCCCGCAACATCCTGAAAAGTAATTCCTGTCTCTTTCTGCACATATACTTTAGCGTTACTTTTGCCGACTCCCATCGGTCCGCCTTTTCCCATCTTACGGAATAAAAGGCTCAAAAGTCCCCACATAAGAAGAATCGGCAGGATATAGTATAACAGTACCGTAATGATAACGCTGGAACTGTCCGCCACCTGTTTTTTAATTTCTATATCATGCTCTAACAGTCTTGCGGTCAGCGTATCATCATCTTCCATTTTGCCTGTATAATAGGTGGCATTGCCCCCGTAAGAATACATAAAGGGATTAATGCGCGTTGCCTGCTTCGGATATATCGTGATACGGTCGGATTCTACGACAACGCTTTCAATTTCATCCGCCTCTATCATATTGACAAACTCGTTATAGCTGATTTCTTCATTGGTAGAACCGGTTAGAAACTTCATAAACATGCTGATGCTTAATAAAGTAACCAGCGCGGCAACAACCAGAATAATAAGGCTCTGCTTCTTAGGGTCGTTCCCATTGCCGCCCGGGCCTCCGGGACCTCCCTGTTTGTCCGGGCCTCTGCCGCCGCTGCCATTTCCATTGTTATTGTAATTACCATCATATTGGTTAAAATTATTGTCCATTGATGAGGAATCCTCACTTTCTATAGCGTCTATTCCTATTATATGGAACCCATTTCTATAAATCAATAAGATAATTATGAATTTGTGGACACAAGTATTAAAGATTTCTAAAGTTTTTTCACAAAATTTACTTTTTCAGTAGATTTTTCCTGTATTGTTCTTTATAATAGGGTAAGAAGAACGTTAAGAAAGAGGCGGACATGGCAGTAAAATACGTATTTGTGACAGGCGGCGTCGTTTCCGGACTTGGTAAGGGAATCACAGCCGCATCTTTAGGACGATTATTAAAAGCACGTGGCTATAAAGTAACCATGCAGAAATTTGACCCCTATATTAATATCGACCCGGGTACGATGAATCCGATTCAGCATGGAGAAGTTTTCGTTACGGAAGACGGCACGGAAACAGATTTGGACTTAGGGCATTATGAAAGATTCATTGACGAAAATCTTGATAAAAATTCCAATGTGACAACAGGTAAAGTATATTGGTCCGTTTTGCAAAAAGAACGCCGCGGTGATTACGGCGGCGGTACGGTACAGGTTATTCCTCATATTACCAATGAGATTAAAAGCCGTTTTTACCGGAATTTTACGGATGAAGAAACCAGAATTGCCATTATCGAAGTCGGCGGTACGGTGGGTGATATCGAAAGCCAGCCGTTTTTGGAATCCATTCGTCAGTTCCAGCATGAAGTTGGCCGTGAAAATGCGATTTTAATTCATGTTACGCTGATTCCCTATCTGCGTGCCTCCCAGGAAATGAAAACGAAGCCGACACAGGCGAGCGTAAAGGAATTACAGGGCATGGGTATCCGTCCCGACATCATCGTATGCCGCAGCGAATATCCGCTGGAGCCGGGTATCAAAGATAAGATTGCACTCTTTTGTAATGTGCCGAGCAATCATGTTTTGCAAAATCTGGATGTCGAATATTTATACGAAGCGCCTCTGGCGATGGAGAAAGAACATCTGGCACAGGTTGCGTGCGAATGTCTGAATCTGGAATGTCCGGAACCCGACCTTGCCGACTGGAAAGCTATGGTAGAGTCATTGCGGACTCCTACCGACGAAATTACGATTGCGCTTGTCGGAAAATATACGCAGCTTCATGACGCTTATATCAGCGTTGTGGAAGCTTTAAAGCACGGCGGCATTTCCAACCGCTGCATTGTTAATATCAAATGGATAGATTCTGAAACGGTAACAGCGGATAATATATCGGATATGCTGGGCGATGTCAACGGTATTCTGGTTCCCGGCGGGTTCGGCGACAGAGGCATCGAAGGGATGATTCATTCTATCCGTTATGCAAGGGAGCATAAGATTCCCTATCTGGGTCTATGTCTCGGTATGCAGTTATCCATTGTGGAGTTTGCCAGAAATGTTATCGGCTATAATGATGCGCACAGCATCGAACTGGACCCCTCCACTACGCATCCCGTTATCGCGTTGATGCCCGACCAGAATGACGTGGAGGATATCGGCGGCACACTGCGTCTTGGTTCCTATCCCTGCGTTCTGGACAAGACTTCCAGAGCCTATCAGTTGTATGGCGAGGAAACCATTCATGAAAGGCACAGACACCGCTATGAAGTCAACAACGACTATCGCGCCGTTTTGACGGAACACGGCATGAAATTGTCAGGACTTTCACCAGATGGCCGTATTGTGGAAATGTGCGAACTGTCCGAGCATCCGTTCTTCGTAGCAACGCAGGCACACCCGGAATTAAAATCCAGACCCAACAGACCGCATCCGTTATTCCGCGGATTTGTGGCGGCTTCTCTGGAATATAAGAAGAAATAAATATACCCCGCAGTTTGCTGCGGGGTTATTCATTGTGTTTTCAGTTATCAGTCTTATTTATCGATTTTGGCATCCAATGCCGCTCCTTTTAAATCCTCTTCAAGAAGCTTCATCTTCTGCAGCATCTCTTTAATCGCAATCTTTGCATCCGATGAACTCAAGCCGGATAAAGACTCACCGCTTCCTGCCTCTTCGATAAGTTCCGCCTGTTCTCTGGCTTTTTTACGCTGCTCACTCTTAGTCTCTTCCGCGATATGCGATTCTTCGCGTTTGAGGTCGAGCTGCGCCTGCTGTAGTTCTTTCTCCGCTCTTTGCTCTTCGATTTTCTCTTCCTGCTTTTCTTTTTCTTCCGCCTTTTCTTTTGCCTCTTCTTTCTTTTCTTCCATCTTCTCGTCGATATAATCCTGTGCTTCTCCTATCAATGCGCCAATAAATTCCTTGCTGGCGGCTTCGTTAATTTCATCCGCTTCTTTCTGCGCATCTACCATACCATGCTCTTTCAGACGTTCTATTTTAACGGTGCGGATTGCAATGTCCTCACTCATGAGGTCTATCTGCGTATCATCTATATTCTTTTGAAAAAAATCCACTTCATCTGCTATTTCCAAAGCACGCTTCTGATAGTCGGTAGGCGAACTTATCTTTCCTTGGAGTTCCGTCATCCGCTGCCAGTCGTCATCCGTCAGACTAATCCCCGTTAAGTCCTCCCATATTTCTTTTTGGCTAAGCGTCTCGTTCACAGCGCTAAGCCCCTTGCTCATATTATTGGCAGTCGAATTTTTATTCCATAACTGCACCAGTTCCACGTCTCTCTGTTCCTGACTACCTTCCTCTATGCCATAAATTTCTTTAATTTCCGCCATAGCGGCATTACAGTTTTCCAGCCGTTCTTTATTCTCAACAAGACTGTTTTTTAGTTCCTGCACATGACTTCTTCGCTCTTGCAAATCCGCATCAAATTTTTTATCCGCCGTCCATGCGTCGCTGACTATTTTCATCGCTTTTTTCTGCGCACGCTGTTTGCGCATCAAAATGGAATCCATCTTGCCGCCTAACTGATTCATATTGATGGAGCCATTTTTTATCTGCCCGCTGTTTTTCTGATTCCGCCCCGCCTCTTTGCGGCTCGCGGCATTCGTATTTTGGTTCACTGCCAAACTATGGCTGCCTGCTTCCGTTCTTTGTACTGTCATTTAGATAACCTCCCTGTCAACTTTATAAACCAAAATTAACTTCTCAATTTCGGCATTGGCAAAATCCGTTTCGCCTTTTCTATCATTTATATCGGCAATCTTAGCATTTTCCTTTATCGAAATTGCATTAAATGTAGTGAAATGACCTTTTTTCGTTGTAAACGAAAACTTTAGGTTCTCTCTGATACAAAACTGCCCGGCTGGTACCGGGCAGTCAAACTGTAAATCCTATTCTAACGCGTTCAATTTATCTACAATTTCCTGCACGTCCGCCATGGAAACGCCGCCTTGGAAGCTGACCGGTCCGCGAAGCGGCATATACTCTACCATCGCCATCTCCATTTCATTGGAAATAGCTTCTGACGCCGCAGTTCCGCTTTCGCTTTCTTCACCGCCGAACATCGCCTTATTCATTAACGGTTTCGCAATCTCTTTTGCCCTGGGGTCTTTCAAAACATCTCCCATCGTGGTGTCCGTCGTATAGAAGAACGGAAGTTTCACCGTGGATTCCACCGTAACCGTCTTGGATAAAACAATGTCTCTGGAGGATTTTCCGATTAAAATCTCAAACTCTCCGGTCTCCACATGCCAGTCATGAATTTTCACGCTGTAGTAGGCGAACGCCCTTTTATCCAATGTGAATGTCACGGTCTTAGTCTCTCCGGGCGCAAGTTCCACTTTGGCAAAATCGCGCAGCTCTTTGACCGGACGAATGACTGTGCTTTCCTTATCCGCCACATATAACTGCACAACTTCTTTTCCCGTCATGCTGCCTGTATTTTTAACATTGACTGATACGGTCATTGTGTCTGTATCCTGCATTTTTTCCTTATCCACTTTCAAATCCGAATACTCAAAAGTAGTATAGGAAAGTCCGTAGCCAAACGGGAACAGAACGTCCATTTTTTTCTTATCATAATAACGGTAGCCTACAAAAATGCCCTCCCTGTACTCTACCATATCCCCTTCGCCAAAATAAGACAGATAAGAGGGATTGTCCTCCAATTTTAACGGGAATGTCTCCGGCAGCTTCGCGCTCGGATTTACTTTTCCGAATAAAATATCGCATACGGCGCCGCCTACTGCCTGACCGCCCAAATAAGCTTCCACAACGCCTTTTACCTTATCTATCCACGGCATCTCCACAGGGGAGCCGTTGTGCAGCACGACAACCGTATTCGGCTGTACCGCCGCAACTTTTTCAATCAGTTCATTCTGGCAGTTCGGCATGGACATATGCTTTCTGTCAAAGCCCTCCGATTCAAACGCATCAGGAAGTCCGGCAAAAATAACTGCCGTCTTTGCCTTTTTTGCCGCCTCTACCGCTTCCGCCAAAAGCTTTTCATCCGTTTCATCCACATCATCACGATAGCCCTGCGCATATACGATATTGGACATACCGGAAACAGCGTCCATCGCAGACGTTACTTTATGGCTGTTGATATGGGAACTGCCGCCGCCCTGATAACGCGGCTTCGCCGCATATTTTCCGATAAAGGCAATATCGTCCTTTTCATTTAACGGCAAAACATTGTCATTCTTTAACAAAACGATTGTCTCTTCCGCTACCTTGCGTGCCATTTCATGGTCTTTGTCCTTATCCCAGACAGCGTTCTTATCTCTGTTTTCCTCATAGCGGAATACGATATTCAAAATCCGCTCTACCGCCGTATCCAGAACGCTTTCTTTTAATGCGCCGCCCTGCACTGCGCCTACAATCAGTTTGTCGTTTGCGCCAAGAGAAGTCGGCATCTCCAAATCCAGACCGGCTTTCAAATCTTCCACACGGTTATTGACCGCGCCCCAGTCGCTCATAACATAACCGTCGAACCCCCATTCGTCACGCAGCGTCTCCGTCAGATATTTATGATTTTCCGCCGCATAAACGCCGTTGATTTTATTATAGGAACACATCACCGTCCATGGTTTCTGCTTTTTCACCGCGCCCTCAAAAGCCGCCAGATAAATCTCATGCAGCGTTCTTTCATCCACGCGGGAATCGCTTGACATTCTTCTTGTCTCCTGATTATTGGCAAGAAAATGCTTGATACTCGTACCCACGTTTTTACTCTGCACGCCCTGAATCAAAGCGCCTGCCATCTCTGTTGCCACAAGCGGGTCCTCGGAGTAATATTCAAAGTTACGCCCGCACAAGGGAGAACGCTTGATATTGACTGCGGGACCTAAGATAACGCTGACGCCCTCCGCCTGACATTCGTTGCCGATAGTCTCCCCCATCTGCACTAAAAGTTCCCTGTTAAAAGACGCCGCCGTTCCGCAGCCCGCCGGAAAACAAACCGCTTTGATACTTTCATTGACCCCAAGATGGTCCGCCTCCTGGTCCTGCTTTCTAAGACCGTGCGGTCCGTCCGAAACCATGCTTGCCGGAATCCCCAGTCTCTGCACCGCTTCCGTATGCCAGAAATCCGCGCCGGAACACATCGACGCTTTTTCCTGCAATGTCATCTTTTTTACCAGTTCCTTGATTTTTTCTGCCGTCATTCCTGTTTGTACCCCCTTATATTTCATATATTCATTTTTATTGCTGTTTTCTTACCTTATCCAGCAATTCTTTCAATGCCTCGTCGCCGATACTGACCCAAGCGTCCTCTTCCTCCGCATTCAGTCCGAGATATTCCCGAAGCGTCATGGAATCGTCATTAAATCCCCACTCTTGGCTGTAGTCGTCAATTTCTTCAAACTCAATTTCGCCCGCTATATATTTTTCTTTGAATGTTTTT
Source organism: Bacillus sp. (in: firmicutes) (assembly GCA_023666125.1). Lineage (GTDB taxonomy): Bacteria > Bacillota > Clostridia > Lachnospirales > Lachnospiraceae > UBA3282. The sequence goes on from JAMPCN010000090.1 coordinate 11,088, forward strand.
TCCACTTTCTGCCTCCTTGGTATTTTTCCTCTATCCTCTATCATTATATCTGTTTTGAAACGAAATGCACAATTTCGTTATTATCATTTAAAATATGTGGTATCAGTTCCAATGGATAGACCTTTACTCCATTTTTCAAATCTTCTAACGGAACCCAGCAAAAATCTAAATCGATTCTTTCATTATCCAAATCATCATACCCATGAAAGGAACCCTCTAATGGTATATCGTGATGGTTTAACAAATTGACTTTATAATACAGGCAAATTTGATGACATGGTTTTTGCCCCCAGGGAAAAAATACTTCACCAACAGCAAACAATCTGTCTATCCCGATTTTTGCATGAAGTTCTTCTTCAAATTCTCTTTGCAAAGTTTCAGCGGTTGTTTCAAGGCAGGAGACATGCCCTCCAATAATCGCAAAATCATCATTCTTAGGTTTCTGCAGTAATATTTTATCATTTTGGATAAGCAGTCCCCCGACTCTGTATGAAAATACAAATTCTTCTGTTTTAAAAAGAATATCCCTGCCCATAGATTTATACCTTTCCTATATAGTTATCATTTTCAGACGTTCCGCTGCATCTTCCAAAGTCTTGCGCTTTTATATCAGTTTATACGATTTTTCTGGTAATAACAAGACCTTAGAGATTATTTAGAGACTATTATGCTATGCTTTTGCAAATAAAACAAAAGGAAAGAGGGCTTGAATTATGAGACACAAAAAAACAGCAGGATATCTTTGTACAGGTTTATTATTGTTTTCGATAACGGGATGCGGTCATTCCGATGTGAATGAAGATATAATAACTATCGTAAACACAAACGACTTTGACGACGTAACTGATACAAGCGACGCAGAAACGAATAATAATGATGTAAGTCAACATCCAGAGAACACTCAATTACAACCGGACATCACTCCGTCTCAGCAAACAGACATCATACAGTCACAATCGGATGCCACTCCGCCACAGCAGACAGACACCATGCAGTCACAACTGGATTGTGAACTCGACGGCAGCATAGAAAGTATCGGGGAAAACAGTGTGGTAATCAATCAAACATTTCATCCATCGGAAAACGAATCTGTTTCTTATATAGGTTCCGCGGAAACCTTAGTTACCGTATATTTTTCCGAAGAAACGGAATTTGAAGTATGGACTGTTAAAAATGGAGGTGTAAATGGAGACGCCGATATCGAAAAGCAGCAAGGTACATTTTCCGATTTAAAATTGGATGTCGGTCTTAATATGACAGGCTGGTATGAGGGAAATGATTTTTATGCCGAGAAAGTAATTATTTATAATTTTGTGTGATATTTGCTTTGGAAACAGCAGGATTCATATCTGCCCTGCCGACTTCAAACTAAAGCAATAACTGAAAATTGATTTTCTTGGCTGTTTCTGGTTTTATATTGCGCTAAAACAAATCTCAAAGTATAATATCTCATATAATAAACTACGAGAGAGCAGTCTCAGGAGTAGATTGAAACGGCGGAAGATGCAATAAACAATGCTGGTAACATTTTAGGACAAACCGCTAGAAAGGATGAGTTTATGATAACAGATTTAACCTGCAATGTGATAGAAAAGATTAAATATGAGTCTGTGTCAATAGTAAAAAAAGCTTTAGGAGACGACCTGTGTGATATTATTCTTTATGGGTCGTGCGCAAGAGGAGATTTCAATGAAGATTCAGATATTGACATTGCACTTTTGACAAAGTGCGGCAGGATAGAAAGTGACAGATATGGACATGTTCTGGCACAAATCGCAACAGAGTTTGCGCTAAAATATTTTGCTATTGTGAATTTCGTGTGCCTCCCCAAAGAAGAATATGAAGAAAAAAAAGAATGGTATCCATATTTTAAAAATATAAATCAGGAAGGAATAAGCATCTATGGAAAATAAGCATTGTATGGAATACAAAATACCAAAGCGCTTGTAAAAAAAGTCAAAAGTCATATGTCGGAAAGATATTAACGGAACAGATTGCAGTATTCTATAAGAAATACCAACCATAGTTTAGAGGAAAACTATAGGATTGATTTCATTGCGGATGTATTTGTGGAAATGGCAAGTTTTTTCTTATACAAAGTTATAGATAAATTTGCAAAAAAGAAATAAATTTCCATTGTGAAACTTAATGTGAATATTATTGTAAACACGAATATTTTTCTGTGTAATTAGGGTGTGACAGGAGGTAATCTATATTTTCTGTTACAGATTTTAAGAAACCGAGGAGGTAATGTTATGCCAATTCAAATAAATAATTTGCTAAACCAATATGTGAATAAAATAAAAGAAATTTATGGTCTGCACTTGAAAGCTGTTATATTATATGGTTCTTATGCACGAGGAGATTATCGGGAAGATTCAGATATTGATATTATGATTTTACTTAATATAACAGATTTAGAAATTGAAAACTGCAGATATGATTTTAATATGGATTATGATGTAGATATTAAACCGATTGCTAAATCTGATGAACATTTTAGATATTGGCTAAAGGCATATCCGTTTTATTCAAATGTTGAAAAAGAGGGGATTAAGCTATATGAAACAGCATGAAGATGGAACTAAACTTAATTCGATGAGATACAGATTATAGAACAACAATTATTAAGCAGATAAATTCATAGCCAAATAATAGAGAGCGTTTCAATCGTTAGAAACCCAAGCAGGTTAAAAACATTTTCTAATTCCGACTTTGTATTTAGGGTTGCTCTTTACAGTGGTAGAACATTAGATGAAATTGCTGCAACAACAGCATTTTTCGAGACTGTTTCAAGTTTTGTGTAAACTCAAAAAACTGATATAAGATATGTGAAT
>JAMPCN010000091.1 GCA_023666125.1 Bacillus sp. (in: firmicutes)
GGAGATATGAAGCAGACCATCAGCGCCTCCCAGGTCGATAAACGCGCCAAAATCCGTTACATTCTTGACAACGCCTTCCACCATATCGCCCTCTTTGATGCTTTCAAAAAGTTTGCGCTGCATTTCCGCCTTTTCAGCTACCAAAAGCTGCTTCCTGTCGCCGATATATCTTCTTCTCTTCGGATTGTATTCGCTGATAACAAACTGGATATCCTGTCCGGCATATTTGCTGAGGTCTTTTTCATAGCTGTCGGATACAAGGCTTGCCGGAATAAAGATTCTGACTTCCTCCACGACAACGCTTAAGCCCCCGGCAAGTACCTGGGCAACTTTAGCGGTCAAAACTTCTTTATTATTATATGCTTCTTCAATCCGTTTATTGCCTCTGTCTGCGGCCAGACGCTTGTAAGTAAGAAGAACTTGTCCTTCACCGTCATTTACCTTTAATACTTTTACCTCCATCGTATCGCCGGGTTTTACTATGGTTGTTAAATCAACATTAGGTTCATTTGTATATTCGTTTCTGGTTAAGATACCATCTGATTTATATCCAATATTGAGTACAATTTCTTCGGGTTTCACATCGATGACTGTACCTTCAACAACCTCCCCTGTGTGTATTGTCTTTAATGACTCCTCTAACATTTGTTCAAAAGTTAATTCTGACATAATTTTGAACCTCCTCGATAATATTATTTGGGGTAGAGGCCCCTGCTGTAATACCTACCAGCCGAACAGATTCAGGTAATTCTAACTGCAAGTCATTCAATGTCTGTATAAAATATGTGTTTTCACATTCCTGCATACAAATCTCATATAACTTCCGTGTATTAGAACTATGATTGCCACCTATTACTATCATTACATCAACCTGAGCTGCTATTTTCCTTGCTTCGGTTTGTCGCTCTTCCGTAGCGTTACATATAGTATTCACAACAATAACATTGTAACCTTTTTGCTTAAAAATTTCAACTATATCTTGAAATTTATTGTAGTTATATGTCGTCTGCGACACGACACATAACTCTTTTTCCCCGTCATAATGGAATTTATCCGCTTCTTTTATGGATTCTATCACGATTGCGGGGGTTTTGCACCATCCCACGATACCCTCGACTTCCGGGTGGCCTGCATTGCCGATAATGACTATCTGCTTACCCGCCTCGCTCTCTTTCTCCACAATATCATGGATTCTTTTGACAAAAGGGCATGTAGCGTCCACACAGGTAAGCCCCTGCTTTTCAATTTGTTCATAAATGCTTTTTTCAACGCCATGGGAACGGATTACCACGGTTCCCTCATGTATCTGTGATAGCTGCGTCTGTGATTCTATTACGCGGACTTTCTTTTTTTCCAAATCCCTTACCACTTCTTCATTATGGATAATCGGTCCGTATGTATAAATCGCCTCTCCCGTCTCTACCTGTTCATAAACGGTATCGACGGCTCTTTTTACACCAAAACAGAAACCGGCTTTCTTAGCTACAATGACTTCCATATATCTATTTCCTTCCTGCCCGTTTCATAATCTCTGCCGCCACCTCGTCTATCGTCATATAGGAGGAATCTATCAAAACGGAATCGTCCGCCGCCACAAGAGGAGAAATCTCTCTTGTCATATCCTGATGGTCACGCGCGATAATATCCTTTTCGATAAGGTCAATATCACAGTCCTCCCCCCTGGCCGTCAGTTCCTTATATCTTCTTTCGGCGCGCACCTTGCTGCTTGCCGTAAGGAAAATCTTCACCTCGGCATTCGGCAGCACACAGGTTCCAATATCCCGTCCGTCCATGACAACATCCGCATCTGCGGCAAGTTTTTGCTGCAGCTTCACCAGTTTTTCCCTGACTTTCTGATTTGCGCTTGTCTGTGAGGCCATATTACCGACTTCCTCTGTCCGAATCAGTCCGTTCACGTTCTCTCCGTTTAAATATACCACCTGTTCTTTATTTTCATAACGGATGGTAATATCCGCTTCCCCGCATTTTGCAGCGACCGCATCCGCATCCTGCGGCGCAATCTGCGCCCTCATCAAAAAAAGCGCCATCGCCCTGTACATCGCTCCGGTATCCACATAAATGAACCCAAGCCGGCTCGCCACTTTTTTGGCAATCGTACTCTTTCCGGCGCCCGCCGGTCCGTCAATCGCAATCTGAAATCCCATTTTAACCTCCCATTTCTCCTGCCAGATATCCCGTAGACCAGGCTATCTGCAAATTAAATCCGCCTGTCAGGGCGTCCACATCCAATAATTCGCCCGCAAAGAACAAACCTTTTACCAGTTTCGACTCCATCGTGGAGGGATTCACCTCTTTGACAGACACACCGCCCTGTGTAATAATGGCCTCGGAAAAATCCCTAACGCCTGTTATGTGTAAAGTAAGATGCTTGGTCAAATATACAAGCCGTCCTCGTTCCTCTTTCGTAATCTCATGCACCTTTTTTTCAGGCAAAATGCCGGTCAGCGTAATCATAACAGGTGTAAGCTTTGCCGGAAACAAACCGCCGACGACATTTTTAAACTGCTTGTTTTTATTTTCCTCAAAATCACGTAATATCCTTTTATCAAGCTGCTCTGTAGACAGAGCCGGTTTTAAATCCAGTTCCAACGTTACAGCCTCTTTCTTTTTACACTTTCCGTAAAAACTGCTTGCGCTTAAAATAAGCGGCCCGCTGACGCCGAAATGGGTAAAAAGCATTTCGCCAAAGCCCCGGTATACCGTCTTTTTGCCGTCATACATGGTAAGTTCCACATTTTTTAAGGACAGTCCCTGCAAATCGGCGCACCACTTTTCCGACGTCTCAAAGGGCGTCAATGCCGGTTTTATATCCGTTATCCTATGCCCTACAGCCTCCGCCATCCGATGCCCGTCACCCGTCGCTCCCGTTGAGGGATAAGAAAGCCCTCCGGTGGCTAAAATCACCGCATCTGCCCGCTCTTTTGCGCCATCCGCCAGGCATACGCCGCAAACTTTCCGTTTACCGCCGCTTTCCTCATCACCGTCTGACTCCCATAACAGGTCGGTTACTTTCGTATGCAGGCGAATTTCGACCTGTTCCTTATGCAGCATACGCTGCATGGCCGCGATAATATCCGAGGAATGGTCTGAAACCGGAAATACACGCTCCCCCCGCTCCACTTTGAGCGGACAGCCCGCATTTTCCAACAAATCCATCATCTGTCTGTTATCAAATGTATAAAAGGCGCTATATAAAAACTTGGGATTGGAAACTACATTTTCAAACAATTTTTCCATTTCACAGGCATTTGTCACATTACATCTGCCCTTACCCGTAATAAAAATCTTTTTCCCCAGTTTTTCATTCTGCTCTAATAAAAGTACCTGACGACCCTGGCGCGCCGCCACAACAGCCGCCATCATACCGGCTGCGCCGCCGCCGACAACAATCACTCTTTTCATGATTCTTCATCCTTCGCCGGATTGCGCAGCGGATAATTTAACATCGGTTCCTCATCAATAAAGTTGATTTCATCGTTTAAGTAAACCTGATAATTATTCCAGGCATATTCCAAATCTTTCAAACTCTGTTTTACTTCCTCCGGTCTCTTTAAGCACATCGCCACCACAAGCGCATTGATAAGGCTAAGGGGCGCCACCAGAGAATCCACAATGGAAACCATATCGCTTCTGGCCAGCAGATTACAGGATGAATACAGATTCATTGGCGAATGCACCGTGTCCGTAATTGTAATCACCTTGGCGTTTCTGTCGTTTGCAAACTCCATTGCCTTTAAGGTTCTCATGGAATAGCGTGGAAAGCTGATACCGATAATAGCGTCGTTTTCGTCTATCCGAATCATCTGCTCAAACGTCTCCGATACGCTGGTAGTCCGAAGAAGTATCACATTTCCACGTATCATATTCAGATAAAAATGCAAAAAATCCGCTAACGGCGCACAGCTTCTAATGCCCATGATATAGACGTTTTTGGCCTCTAAAATGATTTTGACCGCCGTCTCGAAAGCAACCGGGTCAAGATTATCAATCGTATCCTTAATCTTTTCAATATCGGCGGTCAAAACGGAAGTTAAAATCTCCGACTGCGTACTCCGCCCGTATTTCGCCCCAATTTTCTGCACGGAATTGATTTTATCCTGTACCCATTCTTCCAAATCCTTCTGAAATTCCGGATATCCGCTGTAACCAATAAAAGAAGCAAACCGCACCACCGTGGATTCGCTGACGCCGAGCGTCTCGCCCATTTTGGCCGCCGTCATAAACACCGCCTGGTCATAATGGTCATAGATAAAACCCGCTATCACTTTCTGGCTCTTGCTCATTTTACCATAATGGTCGTTAATCCGGGTGATAATATCATAACGATTCTCCATAAAAGCCACCTACAGCCTTTCTGAAAAAGCATGATAGGATTCCTCCAAAAGCGCAATCGTTTCCGTCTCACTCAAATCATAATCACCCGTTAAGGACATGCAGGCCGCTCCATGAATAAAAATCCACATTTTCATAAACATGGCGCTCGGGTCTTTGCATCCGGCAAACCGGGCGTTATTAATTTCTTTCACTACGGCTCCCCCGGAACCGTTCAAAATATCATATAAACTCTTTCCGTGTCTGTTCTCGGAATCAAATAACAACTGAAATAGTTTCGGATTCTCCTGTGCAAACTGAATATAGGCAAGTCCGAGATTAACAAAAGGCGTATCATTTTTCTTGGGGAATTTTTCATAATATTCCGCAAAAAAGGTAATGACCTTCTCAAATAATTCCGTTCCCAGCTCCTCCATATTTTTATAAACCCTGAAAATCGGCTGTGTGGAACAGCCCGCTTTCGCCGCAAGCGTTCTTGCCGTTACATGTGAAAAGCCCTCCTCGCTTGCCATTGCAAACGCCGCGTTTAAAATATCATTTTTTGTAATCGTTTCTTTTCTTGCCATAGTACCTCCATCCTTTCTTTTCCCCCTATACATAAATCCTGTTATGTAACACAAGTTCCGTAACACGAGTTTTTATAACGTTAGTTTCTATAACGTATGTTATCATTATAGTATATTATGTAACCTACGTCAATACAAAAGTTGGAAACTTTATAAAAAGCTTTTTAAAGCTAAAAAAATGCTCCCGCCTTTCGACGGGAGCATTTTCTGCGTTCCATTTAGACAGGATACGCTGCATTCTTTGTATCAGCATGCGTCATATCCACTTTTTCCTGCTGTGCCTGACGGTATTTGAAGAAGTCAGTCGCTACCTGCGGGAACAATGCGTAGGACAATACGTCTTCATCCTGCTGTTTCCACTCTTTCATTTCTGCCTCAAGTTTATCCATCTCATTTTCCAATAAATCGGCAGGACGGCAGGTAATTCTCTTCTCACCCGGAATAACCTTATCGATAATTTCCTGATTCATCGGTTTAACGGTCTGTCCGTATTCACCACGCAGAACAGCCTTTGTCTCTTTTGTCGCCATCTTGTATCTTTCACCCATCAATACGTTGAATACGGCCTGCGTACCAACAATCTGGGATGACGGCGTAACAAGCGGCGGCTCGCCGAGGTCTTTTCTAACCTGCGGAATCTCTTTTAATACATCATAGTATTTATCTTCCGCATTCTGCTCTTTCAACTGGCTTACCATGTTGGAAAGCATACCGCCCGGTACCTGATATAATAAGGTCTTAATATCAACGCCCATAACCTTGGGATTGAGCAGTCCGTCTGCCAGACATTTATCCCTGTACGGTCTGAAGTAATCTGCAATCTCCGCAAGCAGGTTCTGGTCGTAACCCGTATCATAAGGAGTTCCCTTAAAGGTTTCCACCATAACTTCCGTTGCCGGCTGTGAAGTACCCATAGCGAATGGTGAAATTGCACAGTCGATAACGTCTACGCCCGCTTCTACCGCTTTCAAGTATGTCATGCCCGCTACGCCGGAAGTATAGTGGGTATGTAACTGAATCGGCAGTTTTGTTGCGGATTTCATGGCGGAAATCATTTCCGAAGCCTTATAAGGAACAAGCAGACCAGCCATATCCTTGATACAGATGGAATCGGCTCCCATTTCTTCAATCTTTTTCGCCATATCCATCCAATATTCCATGGTATAGGCATCGCCTAATGTATAGGACAGAGCAACCTGCGCATGTCCTCTTCCTTCTCTTGCTTTTACTTTATTGGTTGCATTAACCGCTTCCTGTAAGTTTCTCAAATCGTTCAAGCAGTCAAAAATACGGATAATATCAATACCGTTTGCAATGGATTTTTCTACGAAACTATCTACCACATCATCCGCATAAGGTCTGTATCCTAAGATATTCTGACCTCTGAAAAGCATCTGCAGTTTTGTATTTTTAAAACCGTCTCTTAACTTTCTAAGTCTATCCCACGGGTCTTCCTTTAAGAAACGAAGAGATGCGTCAAATGTCGCGCCGCCCCAGCACTCTACTGCATGATAACCAACTTTATCCATTTTCTCTACGATTGGAAGCATCATTTCGGTAGGCATTCTGGTCGCAATCAGAGACTGATGCGCATCACGCAGAATGGTTTCCATGATTCCAACCGGTTTTTTAGCCTGTTCTGCCATTTCTATTTCCTCCTATTTTTCACTTTTCACTTTTTAGAATACGCCAAATACCGCCATAAAGGTTCCTGCCGCTACCGCAGTACCAATAACGCCTGCTACGTTAGGCCCCATAGCGTGCATCAACAGGAAGTTGGTCGGGTCTGCTTCCGCACCGACTTTCTGGGAAACTCTTGCCGCCATCGGAACGGCGGACACGCCTGCGGAACCAATCAAAGGATTGACTGCGCCTTTCGTTGCAATACACATCAGCTTACCGAATATGACACCCGCCGCTGTACCAAACATAAAGGCAATCAGACCAAGCGCTACAATCTTAAGCGTATCCAAGTTTAAGAAAGCCTCCGCGCTTGTCGTTGCGCCTACGGATGTACCCAGAATAATAACTACGATATACATAAGGGCATTGGACGCCGTCTCCTGCAGCTGTCTTACGACGCCTGATTCTCTGAATAAGTTACCAAGCATCAGCATACCGATAAGAGGCGCCGTTGTCGGAAGAATCAAAGAAACGACAATCGTAACAACGATAGGGAATAAAATCTTCTCCAATTTTGATACGGGACGAAGCTGCCCCATTTTAATTTTTCTCTCTTTTTCCGTTGTCAAAAGCTTCATAATAGGCGGCTGGATAATCGGTACTAAAGACATATACGAATATGCCGCCACTGCAATCGGTCCAAGCAGCGTTGTCTGCTGCAATTTTCCGGCAAGGAAAATGGAAGTAGGACCGTCTGCACCGCCGATAATGGAAATTGCCGCCGCCGCTTTATCATTGAATCCCATCGCGATAGCTCCGAAATACGCGGCAAAAATACCAAACTGCGCCGCCGCGCCAAGCAGGAAGCTTTTCGGGTTGGCAATCAAAGGACCAAAGTCCGTCATTGCGCCGACGCCCATAAAGATAAGGGACGGTAAAATTGCCCACTCATCCAGTTTATAGAAATAATAGAGTAAGCCGCCGCCTGCACCGCCTTCGCCGTACTCAGCCATAATATCCGGATAGATATTAACAAGCAGCATACCAAAGGCTATCGGAACCAAAAGAAGCGGTTCAAACTCAAATCTGATAGCCAGAAATAGGAATACCAAAGCTACCACAATCATCAGATAATTTCCCCATGTTAAATTGAAGAAAGCCGTCTGATGTATCAAATTGGATAGCGTATTTGCTATGTAATCCATGTTTTTACCTCCTATAGTAGTCAAATAATGATACAAATATAATCGCTGTCACAAACAGCCGATTAGTTTAATGTAGCAAGTAACGCGCCTGCCTCTACAGGGTCGCCGACAGCTACATCAATGCTTGCTACCGTACCATCCTCAGGAGCAACAACGGGGATTTCCATCTTCATAGCTTCCAGAATAACAACCGCATCACCTTTCTTTACTGCCTGTCCTACGCTTGCTTCCAGTTTAAATACCTTACCTGCCGCACCTGCTTCAATTTTAATGCTTCCTGCTGCACCGCCCGCTGCTGCTTTAGGCGCTGCCGGAGCTGCTTTTGGAGCTGCCTTAGGCGCTGCGGGAGCTGCCGCTGCCGGCGCGCCGCTTGTTGCACCCTCTTCTACTACTACATCATATACGCTTCCGTTTACGGTAATTGTGTAATTTTTCATTTTATCAACCATTCCTTTCTATCTTCTTCTAACAACTGTCAGGCATTTCGCCGTTTATTTTTTATGTGCTTTTCTGATAGACCTTACAACAAAGCCATCTGTGGATGCGGAACCCTCATAAGCAGCAATCGCTGCAGAAATAACCGCTACCAGTTCTAAATCGTCATTCAGTTCTTCATTCTCAATAATCTGTGCGACAACTTTATCCGCACTTTGCGCCGGAACCTTTTCGTCCGCTTTTTTATTGGAGCCAAACAGCTTGGGAATCATACCAAATGCTGAAATAATCAAACTAATCAGGATTAAAACTACAAATACGGTTCCCATACCAAGTAAGGTATTTAAAGCCGCTTTTTCCATTTTTTCTCCCGTTGAATATGTCACATTCGTTGAAATGCTGATCCAATCGGTTCCATCACTGTTAATTACAATCTCGGCAACGGCATCATGCTCTGTACCCAATACATTTACATTCACAATGACCTCGTCGTCCTTTACTTCTACAGTACCCTTTTGTGTACCCTTATAACTACCCATATCTTCCACCGCGCTTTTAAGATTCAGAGCGCCGTTGTATAAGATATCATGATAGGCCAACTCCGCTTCCGCTCCCGCACTGATATACTGCCAAAGATAATTGACGGTATTCTCACCAAAGGTTAAGAAATATTCCTGCTCTTCCGCATTCAATGTCTGCTCTTTGGATGCACCGCAGGCAGTCAGGCCAATCATACAGGTAATCATACCTAATATTGCTAATATTTTTTTCATATTAAGTATCATCCTTTCTAAACTGTACCGTGCTTTTTCTCCGGACGGCCCTCACTTTTTGTAGCCAGCATCTCGAATGCGCCGATAATATATTTTCTGGTATCGGCAGGTTCTACTATCTGGTCTACATATCCTCTTTTTGCTGCGCTTGTCACATTGTTCTGTAACGCCGCATAATCTTTTGCACATGCGTTAATGGCTTCGGAACCTTGTCCGTCACAAATGATTTTCGCCGCAAGAATGGCATCCATTGTGCCGATTTCCGCATTTGGCCATGCCATTGTGATATCCGCGCCGATAGCCTTGGAGTTCATTGCCACATAAGCGCTGCCGTATGCCTTGCCGATGACAACGTTCACTTTCGGAACAGTTGCGTTTGCAAATGCATATGTAAGTTTTGCCACCGCTTTGGCCATTCTCTTCTCTGCGCATTTCGTCGCCGCAAATCCCTTTACGTTTGTCAGGGATAATACCGGAATATCAAAAGCGTCACAGAAATTAACAAAATCTGCTGCTTTTTCCGCGCCTCTTACGGACAGCGCCGCATCGAATTTCTCTGTCACTTCACCGTTTTCATTATATACTTCCGTACGGTTTGCAACCGCGCCGACAGTCGCGCCGTTCAAACGTATAAAGCCCGCAACCATATCCTTTGCATAATTTTGTTTTACTTCCACAAAAACACCGTTATCCGCAATCTGTGATAAAGCGATAGAAGTATCTCCCACGCAGTTTGCAATTTCCGGGCATCCTCTGTTTAAGTCATCCGTACAGTCCGCTATTGCAATTTCCGCATTGTTGGCGGGCAGCATGGAGACAAGCTGTCTAATCTGCGCTAGAATAGAAGCTTCATCAGCAACCACATCCACCGTTCCGGCTTCTTCGCTCTGGAACGCTGCCGCACTCGTATCGCACTTGGAAATTTCATTGCCCTCTAACGCATTAGGGGAATTAACGAATAATTTCGCCTTGTCCGCTTCCATAAAAGTAAAATCCGTCAGACCGGGAACAACGGCAAGTCCACCGCCGCAAGTTCCAAATACTGCCGTAATCTGCGGAATAACGCCTGATGCCAGCGTCTGCTTCATATAAATTTCACCAAATCCATTTAAAGCATCCGTCGCTTCCTGTAATCTAAGACCGGCGGAATCTAACAGACCGATAACCGGCGCACCTGTCTTCATCGCCAAATCATAGAGGTTTGCAATCTTCTTTGCATGCATCTCGCCAACGGTTCCGCTCAATACGGAAGCATCCTGGCTGTATACATACACAAGATTGCCATCAATTACTCCATAGCCGGTAATCACACCGTCTGACGGAGTCTCTGTCTGTTTCAGATTGAAATCCGTTGCTCTTGCCGTGACAAGCGCACCAATCTCAACGAAACTGTTTTCATCGAGCAAAGCATTGATTCTTTGACCCGCTTGAGAAGTAGTACTCATTTTTCAGCCCTCCATTTATCTTTAAAAATAATAAAAACTTATACGCACATAAATAAGTTTATCATATATTACAGAAAACGACCAGACAAAATTTGAAAAATATGCACACTATTAACAAATTTTCAAATTCCGGTTTTTCTATCTAATAACCATGCCGTTCTCGCAGCCTGCGATATTTATGACTGAAAGGCGCAATATTCGCAAGACAAACAAGTTTGTCCTCAAAAAATCAAAGATTTTTCAACCTATCAGGTTATTAAATTACAGCGGCAGAAAAAGTGTTACTATGTATTGCAGTATAAAACGATAATCTATGGCCTCGACTTCCTCCATACTGATAACGGGATATGCCTGAAGCAGTTCCCCGTTTAAATAATAAGATACCTCTCCCACCTTTTCCCCTGCATGAACCGGCGCTTTCAGCGTCTTTACCAGACTTGTCTTAACCTCTACCACATCCCGCGCACAAAGCAGATACGGCAGGCTTTGGGGCGCATCCTCTTCCAAATCCGCCTTGATATAAGCTATATCATAAGGTGTGGCTTCTTCCCCTGCAATGCCGTTTTGCACCATAAGACGTTCAAACTCTTTTTTTTCATAAATATCTCTGTATTCATAGTTTTCCATCCCATATTCCGCAAGCTTTTTCATGTCGCTCCATTTATAGGTCTTATGATTTGGCCAGCCGCAGGCAAGAAGCGCAACGGTAAAGATTCTGCCCTCGCTTTCTACCGCCCCCACATAGCAGTATCCGGCTTTATTCGTAAAACCCGTCTTCCCGGAGAGCGCCTCATCCATCATATTTAAGAAGCTGTTGTGATTGCTGCAATGAAAACTTCGCTTGCCGTCCGCATCATAAAAAGTATATTCCCTCGTCCGGGTAATTTCCAAAAACTCATCTTTTGCCGTGGACTGTGTCACACAATAGGCCATAATTCTGGCCAAATCCGCCGCCGTTGTCGAATGAATCTTGCCGGTATTATTGACAACCGCATCCAATCCGTTCGGCGTAATAAAATAGGTGTCATAGCAGCCGATATCCCGCGCTTTCTGATTCATCATAGCTGCGAATTCCTCTATGCTTCCGCCCACCGCTTCCGCAATAACAACGGCAGAATCGTTATGCGATTCCAACATTAAAGAATACAGCAAATCCCCAAGCCGGTATTTTTCCCCCGGGTTTACGTACAGTTTCACTTTGGGCATGCTTGCCGCATAATCAGAAACTTCTACAATATCGTCCAAATTGCCGTATTCCAATGCCAGAATACAGGTCATAATCTTCGTTGTGCTTGCCATTGGCAGCATTTCGCTTTCATTTTTTCCATATAAAACACGCCCGGAATCGGCATCCATTAAGACCGCCGTCTGTGCGTACAACTGTAACTGCGGCGCTTCGTCCGGTGATGTTTCACTCCTTTGCGCCGCGTTTTGTTCTGCCGTATTATACTCTACCGCACTTTGCAACGCATCTGCCCGGGCCGTTACCCGGATTTCACCGGCCGTAAAAAAGATAACTGCCATGAGGATGATAATTTTGAATATATTTATATGATGTTTTTGAAATTTAGAAAAAATGCGCATAGATTAACCTGAAATCGTTCTTCGTTAATGTATATGCAGAGAAACGCGGGGTGATACCTAATATGTCCTGTATGCTTTTTCTCTACTATTTTTTATCGGTCTACTGGACAAGGGGCATTTCAATTTCCAAACACTTTTGCTATCTATAAGTTCTAATTCTATTTTATTTATCTCCATAATGATATCGACAAGCCAAAATATATATATTGTCTTCACCTATTCTATAAATCAGTCGGTCTTTATCATTAATTCTTCTGCTCCAATAACCAGATAAATTTCCACTTAACGGTTCCGGTTTTCCTATTCCTTCATTGCCGTTTCTACTAATATCATTAATCAACTGATTAATTTTTTTAAGCGTCTTCCGGTCTTCAATCTGCCAATAAAGATAATCTTCCCAGCCAGTATCTGCAAATATCTTATTCATCATCCTCTACCTCAAATAATTCGTGGACAGAGCATTGACCATTCTCTAATTGTTCTTTACCTTTCATTAACCAATCATAGTTTTCTTTATTTCCCATAACATAAATATTTTCCATAAGATTATTATATGACTCTTCTGATATCATAACTACATTCTTATTATCTTTTCTTGTAACAATCATAGTTTCATAATCATCAGTGACTTTATCCATATACATTTTCATATTCTCACGAAGATTTGTATAATTTACTGCCAACATAATGAAACACCTCCTAAAACAAGTAAATTTTCTGTACTCATATTATAACGTACAATTTTCTGTACATCAACACTTTATTATATATTATATACATTTTTTCATATCTTAGGAAATGAACAGTTGAAAATTCTCCAATGGTGTTATTATATCATTAATAAGATATTAGTATAAAAATGCACAATACCATATTTAGTATGTCATAACCGCAATAGAAATATTTTCTACTATATTTCCACATACAGCAACCGTTATCGAAATTTAGAATATATTTTTTCTACACGTTAAATTTATAAAAGTCTTACATTCTATCTCTATTTATGATATAAATATATCATATTCTTCACATCTAAAGACTCTATTTACTCTACGAAAGGAATTTTGCATGTCATATCAGCATACCGATTTATCCACTTCTATCTTTTTGCCCCAAGTAACATCCGGTAAAAAACACAATACTAACTGGCATGAAGCAGCAACGTGTGCCATACAAATTGAATTACAGGAATATAAGCATCTGCTGCAATTTCAATCTGAATATGTACTGGGTAAAAACAATTACCGTATTGACCTACTCATTATCAAAAAATTAAGCGGGCAGATAATCCCCAAAAATATTGCACGTATCTTTAAAACTTACAATTTATTTGAAATTAAAGGAATTGGCTCCTGCCTCAATACGGATTCTTATTATAAGACTATCGGCTATGCAGGTCTTTTCACCAATCAAACAGGCAAACAAAACCAATATACTGCATTG
>JAMPCN010000092.1 GCA_023666125.1 Bacillus sp. (in: firmicutes)
AAAACTGCCTCCTGTGCGATTTCAATATCCGTCTTCAACGATACTCCTCCTTATTAAATAATCTCCTCGACAAGCTGCTCAAATTCGTCTTCCGTCATTAAAACCTTACGCGGCTTTGTTCCCTCTTCCTCGCCGACAACACCGGCTTCGCATAGCTGGTCCATAATTCTGGCCGCCCTGTTAAAGCCGATTTTAAACACTCTTTGCAGCATACCGATGGAAGCCTTGTCTTTTTCGATAATAAATCTGCCCGCTTCCGCGAAATACTGGTCGTACTCCGAAGAAGAATCAGCGCCGCCTGCACTGTTTGCACCGCCTGCTGCAGTTCCGATATTTTTGATTTTCTCTTCAATATCCTCGCTGTAAACATTGCCGATTGCCTGATTCTTTAAGAAGTCAACAACATCCGACACCTCTTTATCCGAAACGAAAGCTCCCTGGACTCTCGCCGGTTTGGGATATCCCTGCGGATAAAAGAGCATATCGCCCTTTCCTAACAGTTTCTCTGCGCCGACCATATCCAGAATCGTCCGGGAATCCACGCCGCTCGATACCGCAAAGGCAATCCGGCTTGGCATATTCGCCTTAATTAAACCGGTAATAACGTCAACCGAAGGTCTTTGCGTCGCAATGACAAGATGAATGCCACAGGCTCTGGCAAGCTGTGCCAGACGGCAGATGGATTCCTCCACTTCGCCGGGCGCGACCATCATCAAATCCGCAAGCTCGTCCACGATAATCAAAATCTGCGGTAACTTCTCCGGCGCTTCACTATCACCCTGCGCTTTCATGCTTTCTACTTTTTTATTATAGCCTTTTAAATCACGGACATTGTAATCCGCGAATTTTTTATAGCGTTCCGTCATTTCCGCTACGCCCCAGTGCAGCGCCGCCGCCGCTTTTTTCGGGTCCGTCACAACGGGAATCAAAAGATGGGGAATGCCGTTATATACGCTTAATTCCACGACTTTCGGGTCTATCATAATCATCTTTACGTCATCCGGATGCGCCTTATATAAAATACCCATAATAATCGTGTTGATACAGACCGATTTACCGGAACCGGTCGCTCCCGCTATTAACATATGCGGCATCTTGGCGATATCCGTTACCACGATTTTACCGCCGATATCCTTACCTACCGCGAAGGCAAGATTGGATGGGAAGTCCTTAAACTCTTTGGATTCCAATAAATCCCGCAGCGCAACCGCCGCGTTTTCCTTATTCGGCACTTCGATACCGACCGCGGCTTTTCCGGGAATCGGCGCTTCAATACGAATATCGGTCGCCGCCAGATTCAATTTAATATCGTCCGCCAGTCCTACGATTTTACTTACCTTTACGCCCTGTTCCGGCTGTAATTCATATCGGGTGACGGACGGCCCCTGGCTGATATCCGAAATTGTCACTTTTACGCCGAATGTATTTAAAGTCTGCTGTAAGCGCTGCGCCGTCTCCTTTAGTTCCTTATCGGAACTGCCGTTTCCCTTTCCTTTTCCCTTTGCAAGCCTGCTGTATGGCGGAAAATGATAGACCTTTGCCGCAGGCGCGCTATTCTCCGGCTCTTTATCGGAAAATGCGGCAGCAGGACGTTCTTTTACGATACGCGGCGCAGGGGTTTCATAAATCTTTTCCTCGTCCGCCATGCTATCGTCTCTTTCTGTCTCCCCAGGCTCATCTTCCTCCACGGGAAGTTTGATTTCATCGAGTTCGTCCGACGCATTTTCAATAAAATGATATGTATCGCGGCTTTTCCTAACCGGTTCTTCTTCCACATCCGCCTCATCATTTATCATAATCTCATGGATATCGTCGCGAAGCCTTGCTTCCTCCTGTCTGTCCTCTGCGCTGATATCGTCTTTGGCAATGCCCAATGCCGTATCAATCATCACACCGGAGACTTTTTTATCCATTCTGAGAATCTTCTCGTTCTCTTTTTCCTCTTCCTGCTGTTTTCTACGCTCCGCCTCTTTTGCGCGGCGTTCTTCCATCTCCTGCGCCCTGATGCTTGCCCGTTCGCGTCTGTAGGCGGCGTCCTCCATGGAACGCTCATACACCTTTCTGCCCTGGCTGGCGACGCCGTTTATAAAGGATTTATCCGTTACAATGACAGCACAGATAATCGCAATCACAATCATGGCTAAGACCGTACCTACCATACCAAGCAGCTTATGAAGCGCATAGGCTAAGGAACCCGCTATGATGCCGCCGCCGCTCCTGTTTTCGCTGCATCTTTTATAAATTTCCACAATCCGGTAAGTGTCCATCTGCGTATAATCCGCGTTTATCAGTTCAAAAACCATGCTGATAATAAGAAATAATACGATACCTGCAACTAACTTTCTCGTCGCAATATGATTGCCTATATTGGACATGCCAAAGGCAATGGATAAAAATATGATAACCGGGGCAACATATGCCATCAGCCCAAAAATGCCAAACAAAAAGGAGCTGACCGCATTACCGACGGTTCCCACAATGCCGAAATTGCACAAAAACAAAATAACGGCGAGCGCAAAAAAAACAATCAGCAGTATCTCGTTACGAATTGCCAGCGTCATCGGCTCGCCGCGTCTTTTTTTCGCACCGCCCGTCCGGCTGCCCGTATTTTTTCCATTCGTTGTTTTTTTCCTTGTGGAAGCATTGGAACTGCTCTTTCCCGTTCCTCTCCCCTGATTCGATGCCATGAGTGACCTCCGCGTATATCTTTTACCTTTTCTCCTTAGTATATCATTTTAGAATATACTTGTCATCCCTTATTTTGTATCTGTCTTTTTTCTTTCTACTATATCATGAAGATGGGCGATGGCGTCCTTGATGCCTCCGACCTCATTAATAATCCCTTCTTCAACCGCTTCTTTGCCGACTAGCACGGTTCCCACATCCTTTGTCAGCATTCCGGTTTCCATCATCAACTCCTCCAGACGGTTTTTGGAAACTTTGCAATGTTCGCACACAAACCCCGTAATACGGTTCTGTATCTGCTTAAAATAATCAAAGGTCTGCTGTACGCCAATCACCATACCGTTTAACCTGACCGGATGGATTACCATCGTACCGCTCGGCACAATATAGGAATAATCCGTGCTGACGGCTATCGGCACGCCGATGGAATGGCTTCCGCCCAATACTAAAGAAACCGTAGGCTTACTGAGCGAAGCAATCATCTCCGCAATCGCCAGCCCTGCTTCCACATCACCGCCCATGGTGTTAAGCAGAATCAAAACGCCGTCTATTTTCTTACTGTCTTCAATCGCCGCAAGCTGCGGCAGGATATGCTCATATTTGGTCGTTTTGGAGGAACTGCTTAAATTTTCATGTCCTTCTATTTCCCCGATAATGGTTATCAGATGGATATTATGCTCCGATTCGTTTTCATCCAATGTAAGCTGCCCGGTCGCTTCAATCCGCTCATCCCTGTGCTTTTCCGCATCCGCCTTTTTTTCTTTTCTCTCGTTTTCCTTTTTCTCATCATTATTGTTTTTATTTTTGCCCGCACTATCGTTTTTTTTCTTTTCTTTCTCTTTATCCTGACTATTTCCCATAAGATTTCTTCCTTTCTTTCTATTTACATTTCCATGCAAAAAAGAGAATCCTGTACGATTCTCTTCTAGTTTTTGTGATATTTGAATTTTTATTCTGACATTCGTTATAAAACGTCAAAATCATCATTTTCTTTTACTTCAATATCAAAGTCCATCTTATCTTCCGTAATGTCATACTGATAATCCATCGTTCTTTTTTCATGCTTTTTCGGAAGCGGCAGCGGATTCTCAATAAAGCGCGGTTTCTGCTCTTCCGCCTCCGCTGCCGCAGATTTTAACTGCGCTTCGGACGTGGACGTTGTCTTTACCATCTGTTTTTCCTCCCATACAAAACTTTGCTGCACGCCGATTCCCGCCAAGACGCTCCATATAAAAATGGCGAAAACCTGATAGGACAAATAACCCGCCGCCGTCAACGGCGTAAGCGCCAGTACAAACATCAAACATATCCAAAAAGACGCGTTCTGCTCTTTTTTCCTATTCCAGAACGACATAACGAGAAACGCTGCAAACACAACCAAAACAAAGCACTCGATAAGGGAGCGGTTCGTCTGATAAAAAATATAGTCCGCTCCGAGCTGGTTTTGATACAAAGAAAGCCACGCCTCCATCGCCTGTATGATTCTGCCCCCGCTATAGGAAGCGTCAATGGCAAGCATCCCCATAAAGGCCAGCGCGCCGCTGGTAAGCGTTAAGATCAAAAACGCCACACTGACTTTCATGCTAAAAGCGGAAATTTCCCCTCCCTTAGCCTGTTTTCGCATTCCCGTAAACAAGGCGGGCAAAAGAAATAATAACGTAAGCGATACGGCGTCCAGATAGCATAATATGCCAAGCAGCGCGCCTGAAAGTACGGCTCCGGCAATCTTTAACGCTATGGAAACAGAATCTTCATGATACAGCCTGATATAGCTTCCGATAATCCAAAGCCCTGCCAGATACAATAAGAAAAACAGGCTTTCCGCCGTCAGGATAAAAATACGCCCCGCATAGACGGAAGATATAGCAAGCGTCAACATGGTAATACATGCCGGAATCCGTCCGACTATTTTTCTGACCGTAAAAAAAGAAAGAAGAATCGTCAGCATTTGTATAAAAATCTGCATCCATACGGCTGCCTCCGCTTTATTTCCCAAGAAAGAAAGCACAAAAGAAAGGCATACGGTATAAAGATAGGAAGCCCCGTGCGTTATCGGCTCTACGCCCGTTCCCGCCTTTAGCGTCGCCGCATGATAATACTGTGTCGTGATAATCATATCCGGATTGCTTTGCAGATACAAATAGATACGATATAGCAGACCCGTAAAAAAAACACCGAACGCAATCAATACTTCCCATACCGGCGCCGTCTGGCCGCTTATTTTATCCTTTTCTTTCCCGTTATCCCGGCGATGGTATACCGCAAGCAATTTCCTAATGAGAAAATAGCACCCTGCGACAGCGGCAAAAACCAGAAAGACAAATAAAATCGTGTCATAACCGATAGCCGTACTGATATTGCCCTGCCAGAATAAGATGGTATAATCCGCCAGAATTACCCCTACGGCGCACGTATAAAACGCCCATAACAGGTAACTTATCCAAGTTTTTTTATACGTCATACTTCTTATCCTTTGTTCTTTCGTCAGCTAAGAGCCTGCTCCAAATCCGCAATGATATCGTTAATATGCTCGATACCGACCGAAAGACGAATCAAATCCGGCGCAACGCCCGCTTCTTTTAGCTGTTCGTCGTTCATCTGCCTGTGCGTATGGCTTGCCGGATGTAACACACAGGTTCTTGCGTCCGCTACATGCGTTACGATTGCCGCCAGTTTCAATTTATCCATCATGTCTGATGCAGCCTGCCTGCCGCCTTTTAAACCGAAAGAAATAACGCCGCAGGTTCCGTTCGGCATATATTTTTGCGCCAGTTCGTAATATCTGTTGCCCGGCAGCCCCGGATAGTTCACCCACGCCACCTTTTCGTGCGCGTTTAAGTATTCCGCCGTCTTTTGCGCGTTATAGCAGTGTCTTTCCATCCGCAGCGGAAGCGTCTCAAGCCCCACATTTAACAAAAAGGCATTCTGCGGGGACTGGATGGAACCCAAATCCCTCATCAACTGGCTTGTCGCTTTTGTAATATAAGCCGCTTTGCCGAATTTCTCCGTATATACAATGCCGTGATAGGACTCGTCCGGCGTGCAAAGCCCCGGAAACTTATCCGGATATTTACTCCAGTCAAAGTTGCCGGAATCCACGATACAGCCGCCGACAGTCATGGCATGTCCGTCCATATACTTTGTTGTGGAATGCGTTACAATATCTGCTCCCCACCTAAAAGGATTACAGTTTATCGGCGTTGCAAACGTATTATCGACAATCAAAGGAACCTGATGCGCGTGCGCGACGCGGGCAAATTTTTCAATATCCAAAACAACCAGCGCCGGATTGGCAATGGTTTCCGCAAGGACGCATTTTGTATTTTCTTTAAAAGAAGCGTGCAGAGCATCCTCGCCGGCGTCCGGGTCTACAATCGTACACTCGATACCCATTTTTTTCATCGTACAGGTTAAAAGATTAAACGTTCCCCCATATACGGTAGAGGACATAATAACATGGTCTCCCGCCTCACAGATATTGAATACGGCATAGTAATTCGCCGCCTGCCCGGAAGATGTGAGCATCGCCGCTACGCCGCCTTCTAACTCGCAGATTTTGGCCGCCACGTAATCATTGGTCGGATTTTGCAGTCTTGTATAAAAATATCCGCTTTCCTCCAAATCAAACAGTCTGCCCATCTGCTCCGAAGAATCATACTTAAAAGTCGTACTCTGATATATCGGCAGCACGCGGGGTTCTCCGTTTTTGGGCTGCCAGCCTGACTGAATACAGATAGTTTCTTTTTCATACTGCTTACTCATTTTTTATCCTCCCTGTGATTGGTAATCAAGTATTTTTCTTTCAGTTCGTTCATCATCGCCGTATAAGTCTCCAGACATTCCCGATACTGCCCGGCCTCTATCATGGCAACGCAGTATTGCAGATAATGCTCCCATAAATACCGATATTTTTCCTCCGGGGAACTCTCCTTGGCAATCCGTTTCACAATGGTCGGCGCGATATCATAATACTCTTCTATAAGAGCTTCTCCGTCCGGCTGTTGTTCGATATATTCATCCCGGTATTTTTTCATCAGCATGATTTCCCTGCAATCCGCTCCTTTTTGCAGACCACAGCAGACCGCCGTCGTAACATAGCATAACTTTTGTTTAAAGCCGCTTTGGATGGCGTTAAAATCCGCATACTGAATCGTATGGGGGCGAAACGTCTCGTTCCATTTTTTACATATGACATCCGCCATCTTCACCACACCGCCGTCTTTTCCCGGATATTCCCGGCATGATAATAAAGCCGGAAAAAAATATGACACCATATACAGATTTACATTCAACTGTTTTTCGTCTTTTTCCCATTTATTTTTCTGTGCGTTTAAAATTTCCTGCATTTTGTCTGTCAGACAAACGGCAACTTCCCCGGCCTCTTTTACAGGCTCCCCATCCATGGCAAAAAGCCGCCTGAAACCGCTCCATACGTCACTGTTATCCTCCAGATACGCCGCAAAGGAATCCGCATAGGTTTCTTTTTTAAAACCCGCAAGCCTGTCTTTTTCCTGATCCAGTAATGATGCAACCGCCGCTAAATCCACTTGTTCCATCTGTTATACCATGCCCCTGTTTTTATAGA
Organism: Bacillus sp. (in: firmicutes); assembly: GCA_023666125.1. Lineage (GTDB taxonomy): Bacteria > Bacillota > Clostridia > Lachnospirales > Lachnospiraceae > UBA3282. The sequence continues at coordinate 7,271 of JAMPCN010000092.1, forward strand.
ATCTATCGTAAATACATGTTATCGTCTTACTTACGCTTACATATCCCAGTTATGATATACCGCCTGCACATCATCATCTTCTTCCAATAAATCCAACGTTCTCTGCAGATTCTTGATGGCGGTTTCATCCGTAAGCTCCACCCAGTTCTGCGGAATCATCGATACTTCGGAAGATACCATTTCTATCTTTTCTTTGCGTAACGCTTCCGCTACCGTCTCCAAATCGTCCGGAGCCGTATAGATTTCATAGCTGTCCTCTTCCTCTGAAAAATCTTCCGCACCGGCGTCCAATGCCGTCATCATCAAATCGTCGGCTTCCATATCGCATTCTTCTTTGTCAATGATAATAAGGCCTCTTTTATCGAACATAAAGGAAACACAGCCGGGCGTACCGACATTTCCCTGCCCTTTGGTAAACGCGCTTCTGACATTTGCCGCCGTCCTGTTAATATTGTCCGTCAGCGCGTCTACAATAATGGCAATGCCGTTTGGTCCATAACCTTCATAAGTAACATACTTGTAGGTGACACTGCCGTTATCTCCGGAAGCTTTTTTAATGCCTCTTTCTATCGTATCATTCGGCATGTTGTTTGCTTTTGCTTTCGCAATGACCTGCGCTAATTTAAAATTGTTGTTCGGGTCGGGTCCGCCTTCTTTTACCGCCACAGCGATTTCTCTTCCGATAATCGTAAATATTTTACCCTTTGCCGCGTCGTTTTTTTCTTTCTTATGTTTAATATTCGCAAATTTTGAATGTCCTGACATATAAATGCTCTCCTTTGTTTTTATTAGGCGTAAGTCTTCCTGCGTTTATTATACTATCATTTTTCGTCCGCTTCTTCAACCGTCTTGTCATTTTTTTCTTCTTCGGCCTCCGGCATCGGCATTTTAACGGCCAGGACGCTGTGAATCATTCTGTCTTTGGCTTCCAGAATCTGAAAGCGGTATCCCTGGAACCAAAATGTAAATTCTTCTCCCTCTTCCGGAATATGCTCTAATCGGGAAATGACAAAACCGTTCACGGTATCGAAATTTTCTTCTTCAAACGTAATGCCTAACTGCTCTCCCAATTCGTCAAGCGGCATCATGCCGTCGATAATATATTCGTCCTGCCCGTTTTCCTTAATATAGCTTTCCTCTTCGTCATATTCGTCCTGAATATTGCCAACAATTTCCTCCAAGATATCTTCTAATGCCAACAGTCCGGCGGTCTGCCCGTATTCGTCGATAACGATTGCCATCTGTATTTTCTCATTCTGCATCATTTTCAACAAATCGTCCAGTTTTCTTGTCTCCGTGATAAAAAGCGGCTCCCTTAAAAGGCCTTTTACCTTGCCGATAGGCTTATTTAACATTTTCTCATTCATCTGCATACGCATAACGTCCTTTAGATGCAGAATGCCGACAATATGGTCAATCGTGCCGTCATAGACCGGGAAACGGCTGTTATGCTCTTCCAGTATAAAAGCCGCCGCCTCCTGTAACGTGATATTACAGTCAATCGCTATCATGTTATTACGGTTTATCATGATATCTTTTGCCTCTTTATCACCGTATTCAAAAATATTCGTTATCATTTCCGCTTCATCGGCAAGCAGCACGCCCTGCTCGTGTCCGACATTTATCATGGAGATGATTTCTTCCTCCGTCACGTCCGCCGTTTCGTCCAGGCCCTTAATGCCAAAAAGCTGTAAAACAGCCTTTGCGGACAGCGAAACAAACGCCGTAAAAGGCGCCATGATACGGATAAAATAATAAACGGGGGTAATAAAAATCTTAATCCACGCATCCGGATACCGCGCCGCCGCTTTTCTGGGAATCAGCATACCGAACGTAAAAACTATGTACAACAGGCAGACGGTTACGACAACCATTATCAACACGGCAAGACAACTCATCTGCCAAAGCTGCACTCCATCCATATAATGTAACGCCGCCACATAAATCAAATGTCCACAGCAGATATCCAGCTTATACACATGCAGGCCTAACAGCATATTGACGCTGATAATACCGCACTGCAGGGCATTGGAATATTTCGAGGGATTATCGGTAATATATTGCAGTCTTGCCGCTTTTTTCTCCGGCTCTTTTTGTATCTCTTCCGGTTCCTGCTCCTTTCTGTGCTGCATCGCGGCGTTAAAACCGTAAAGTGTCATTTCCAGAAACAGCAGGATGAAAAAAATCAGCGCGATTCCCGCAAGACCACTGACGCCATCTTCCATAATATAATATACGCTCATGCCGGATTCCTCCATTCCCGCCCCTTTAGGGGCTATCAGTTCTTTTGTATTTTCACGCAGCTCTTATGTACCAAGTTCAAGGCTGACCATCAATCCCGTATTGACCTCTTTCATAATCTCCTGATCCAAATGACACACTCTGTCCTTTAAGCGTTTCTTGTCAATCGTTCTAAGCTGTTCGAGCAAAATAACGGAATCTTTCACCATATCATACTTACCTGCATTCAACTCAATATGCGTCGGCAGTTTCGCCTTGTTCATTTTGGATGTAATCGCCGCACAGATTACCGTTGGGCTATGTTTGTTCCCGATATCATTCTGTACAATCAGTACCGGTCTGACGCCTCCCTGTTCAGAACCGATTACCGGTCTTAAGTCAGCATAATAAATATCTCCTCGTTTCATATCTCACACTTCCTTCAATCAATCCAGCAATTCTAACTGACAGCAATAGTATTGCCCACTTCTTTAGAAAGTATACGCACAAATTTTTTCCTTTTTTATATATATCCTGGGAACCCGTTCCCCTAAACCGCAGGCAAATTCATAATTGAATCTGCCGGATAAGTTTCCTAGCATTTCCATGGTAATCTCTTCTGCGCCATCTTTTCCGATTAAGGTAACCTCGTCTAACGGCTGCGCCTGTGGAATGTCATCGACGCTCACCATAAACTGGTCCATGCAGATTCTTCCGAGAATCGGCGCCTTTTTCCCATGGATTAACACATATCCCTTACCGGACAAAGCCCTTGGATAACCGTCCGCATAGCCGACCGGAATCGTCGCTATACGCATGTTCTTATCCGTTACGTACGTACCGCCGTAGCTGACGCTCGTTCCCTTCTCCACCTCTTTGATATGGACGATATGGCTTTTTAAGGATAATATAGGCCGTAAGGCAATTTTGTCTTTCTCCACCTCGTCGGAGGGCCACAGACCATATAAGATAATGCCCGCCCGCACCATATCCATATGCGTTTTCGGCAATTCCACAATGCCTGCACTGTTAGCGCAATGCTTTATCGGAATCCTGTATCCTGTCTGTGTTTCCACCTTATCCCAGAATTGACTAATTCGGTCAAACTGCTTTTCGGCAAACCTTTTATCCTTTTCATCCGCCCTTGCAAAATGGGTAAAAACGCCCTCTATCGTCAAGGCTTCGTAGGAAAGGGCTTTTTTGACAAACGCTAAGCCGCTCTCATCCGGGAAAACGCCGATTCTCGACATGCCCGTGTCCACTTTAATATGAATTTTGGCTTTTTTGCCAAGTTTTGCTGCACAGGCGGAAAGTTCCTCCAGAGTATCATAACGGAATACCGCCATGCTGATATCGTGTTTAATCAGTTCTTCGTAACAGTCTGAAAACGTATAGCCTAAAATTAAAATCGGCTTTTTCAATCCTGCTTCCCGCAAAGTAAGGGCTTCCCCCGCCGTTGCCACGCCGTAACCGAATACCGTATCAAATGTTTCCAGTTCCCTCCCTATCGGCGCTGCGCCGTGTCCGTATCCGTTCGCTTTGATAATGCCCATGATTTTTGCCCCCGGGCTTATTATTTTTTCAATCGCCTCTACATTGGCATGGAGCGCATCCAAATCCACTCTCGCGTATACCCTTTGGTACTTTTCCATCTCTTTCATTTTAAAAGCTCCTGTATCTGTTCTATGATATCCGAGGCCATCATCGCGTATCCGCCGCATACCTTAGCCGCCATATCCCCGGCCAGGCTATGCAGGTATACCCCCGAAACAGCGGCTTCTTTTGCTTCCATGCCCTGTGCAAGAAGCCCTGTGATAATCCCCGCCAGCACATCGCCGGAACCTGCCGTAGCCATTCCCGCATTCCCGGCGGTATTCATATACATGGTATCCTCCGTGGCGCATGCCACAATCGTGCGTACGTCCTTACATACCACGATACCGCCAAGCCTGTCAGCAAGTTCTTTCGGATAGGTTGTCAGATGCGCCGAAACCTCTGAAACCGTACAGCCACAGAGTCCGGCAAATTCCCCCAGATGCGGCGTCAGTATCACATCCCGCCCGCCTTTTATATATTGTGTATCATCATTTTTCTTTTCCGCCAGCAGATTCAAACCGTCCGCGTCAATTACCATGGGAAGCGCGCTTTCTTTCAGGCTGTAATGAAGCAGCCACCGCGCCTCTTTTTCCATGCCGATGCCCGGGCCTATTAAAATACAATCCGCCCATTCCATGGCCTTTTGAAACGCCTGTAAAAATGAACTATCCGGTTCTTCTTCCCATAACGCCGTATCATAGAGCGTCAGCATGGCTTCCGGCAGCGTCTGCTGCAATGTCTCGCGGTTTTTTACGGACGTCACAATCCTTACCATACCGGCTCCCGTCTTAAAAACGCCGCGTGCCGCCAGCAGCGCTGCACCGCATATCGTATCGCTTCCGGCAATGACAAGCGCTTTTCCGAACGTTCCTTTGTGGCCGTCGGGCTTTCTTTTCGGAATCTGCGCGTCCGAAAGGGCATCATACGTATACCATAACGGTTTTTGCCCGAAAAAACCGTGTTCATCAATGCCCATCTGTCCGCAGACGATTTTACCACAATATCCCGCGCCCGGATAGAGCAATTCCCCCGCTTTATAAAATCCGTAAGCCACCGTTAAATCCGCCTCCACCGCGCAGCCTAAAACCTTTCCGGTATCGGCGTCAATGCCTGAGGGGATGTCGATACTGCATACATAGGCGTTTTGTTCGTTTATCGTCCGGACGGCCTCCTTGTAAATCCCCTCTATCTCTCTCGTTAAACCGATGCCGAAAATTGCATCGATTACTATATCATATTCACCTTCGGGGATTCTGTCAAAAGGCTTATGCCCATACTGCGCTAAAATGTCAAGCTGTAACGCCGTTTCCCGGCTGCATTTTTTAGAATCTCCAAGCAGCACAAAATCCACGCTGCATCCTTCCAACATTAACAGCCTGCCGACCGCCATGCCGTCGCCGCCGTTATTGCCGCAGCCGGAGACAACCAGCACCCGATAATTTCCATCCCCCTTTTCCTTTCTGAGCTGCTCTGCCGTCACAAGCGCAGCCCGCTCCACCAAAACAATCGAGGGCATTTTCAGACATTCTATCGTATTTTTATCGTACTGCTTCATCTGTGCCTGTGTTACCAGATATTTCATCCCGGTTTTCCATTCCTTTCCCAATCCACGCCCCGGCGTCTGTCCTGAATCCGGAAAGACAATGCACCAAAACCCTATGATTTCGGCGCATTGTCTTTTTTGTTTTTCTTTCCTTTTCCCCCGGTATCCTCCGGACGATACTTTGCATCGAATAATTCCAGCACATCAGCCCCGAAAATATCATGCATATAAGCATACATTCTGTTGTTTTCTTCCTCTTTTTCCTGTTTTCTGATTAACTTTTTTTTCAATTCCCGGCGGGTCTGCTTAATCCAGTCGTCCAGCGCATGAATCTCCCTGTCGTTCGTCTGTATCTTTTTATAGCAGATATCCATGGACGTCATCATCAGTTCCCTGTTCGCCCTGTCGATTTCCTTGGGCAATAGATAGAGTTCCTCTTCATATTCCGACATTTTATCATTACACTCTTTGACAAGCCGCCTGTGGTCTTCCCTGTCTTTGGAAAGTTTTTTGCTATCCGGCGTCTGCTGTAAATCATCAGCAATAACAATGATTTCATCCATCAGCTTTTTTTTGATTTTCTGGATATCCTTACTCTCCGTATTGAGTTTTCCCTGCCGCTTGATTAAATCATTTAGCTTTTTTTCAAGCGATTTCATCTGAGACGTCATCTCTTCCGGGCCAAAAAGTTTGTGCCATTTGTTATCCAATGTTAAAATCGGGATTTTCTTCCCGGCCAACGCTTTGTGAAATGAATCTTCT
>JAMPCN010000093.1 GCA_023666125.1 Bacillus sp. (in: firmicutes)
CATTTTTCTTATGGTAGCCGGTTTTTCTCTTGTATTTGTATACAATGACTTTACGGCCGCGGCCCTGTTCCATAACGGTTCCGGTAACAGATGCGCCTGCAACGTCGCCCGCTACTTTCAGCTTTTTATCGCTGATGGCTACTACCTGGTCAAATGTAACAGCAGCTCCTACTTCAGCGTCAAGTTTTTCTACCCTGATAACGTCGCCTTCGGATACTTTGTACTGTTTTCCGCCTGTTGCAATAATTGCGTACATAAGGCACCTCCTATTCATATGAACGTTCATCTGTTAATAAACGGTTCATTTACTCGCCGGCTTCGGTGATATTTTAAAAATATGCTTCTACCTCGCTGTGCGGCATACTGGAATATTTTATAATCTTTTAAAGAATTTGTCAACAGTTTTCTTCGACAAACACTGTTAAATTATGCGCTATGGCAATATACGACAATCCGTCACCCTACAAACGTTGGAAAATGGTATTTTACCCCCCCCCGAACGGCAATATAATGAAATTGAACAGAGGGCTTCTAATTGGTACAATATATATATAAATGGAGGGTTTCTATGCAGAATAAAACAATACGTTTTCTTGTAATAAGTCTTATCCTTGTAATAGCGGTATGTACCGGTACTTTTGCCTTACAAGTAAGGGACATGAATGAAAAAAGCGCCAATACGATGAATGAGGTCGGCGAAATTTATATGGAGGGAACAAGCGAACAGATTACCCTGCACTTCGGCACCATAATGGAACTGCGTTTATCTCAGGTGGAGGCGCTTGTCCATGACATTATGCCGAATCAGGCGGACGGGTATACCCTGGTGCGCACACGGCTTACGAATAATGCCAAGGCGAGAGGCTTTGACCGGCTGGCTTTTGCCATGGAAGACGGCACTTTTGACATTTTATATGGCGATGGAATTATGGCAGTCGATTCCAACAGTTTCACAAATGCCATTCAAAGCGGTGAGGAACGCATGGTAATGGGAACTGATGTAGATGGCGATAATGTGATTTTAATGAGCGTTCCCATGGCTTACGAAACTCCCGGCGGGAAAAAAAGCATTTCCCTCGTAGCAGGCTTCCCGGTAGAATACATAGCGCAGACACTTTCTAAAGAACTCTCCGATTCCATGTTCTATTTTATTATCCGACGCGACGGCATTATTGTAATACAAAGCGATGATGAAAATGATTATAATTATTATGACAAAATTGAACGCCATTATAATGATATCGTTGAAAATGCAGCAAGTAAGAAAGAATTGACGGAATATACCGAAGGGCTTAGAAATGCGATGGCCGAAGGCCGGGATTATACAAGGGAGTTGAATTTAAGAAGCGGACACCGCCAGGTATACTGCAGGAGTCTCCCTTATTCGGAATGGTATCTGATATTGTCTATGCCTTATAACGATTTGGATAAGGCAATTAGTGATTTCAGTAGGGAATGGGTTCTAACGGCGCTTAGAAACGCGACGCTTATCATTCTTTTGTTTTTAATCGTGTTTGCCGTCTATTTCTATTTATCACGCCAGCAGATGCGGACCATTGATGAAGCGAGACACACTGCGGAGCGTGCCAGCAGGGCAAAGAGCGAATTTCTTTCCAATATGAGCCACGATATCCGCACGCCCATGAACGGTATCATAGGCATGACGGAAATTGCCGCCGCGAATATACACAATCCGCAAAAACTCGAGGCATGTCTCCAGAGAATTTCCTCATCGGCTAAACATCTTTTAGGATTGATTAATGACATTCTGGATATGGCTAAAATTGAAAACGGTAAAATGATACTCAATACGGAACAGATTTTACTGCCGGAACTGATGCAGAATGCCGTTAATATCATAATTCCCTATACAAGAGCCAAAAAACAGCGTTTTGACCTCCATATCCACGACATTACGTCGGAAAGCGTATGGGGCGACAGCGTCCGGCTCAATCAGGTTCTTATCAACCTTTTGGAAAATGCGGTCAAGTTCACGCCGGAGGGTGGAAAGATACAGTTAGGGCTGTATCAGACGCCGTCGGAAAAAGGGGCGAATTATATCAAAGTCCATCTGGTTGTTACCGATAACGGCATCGGCATGAGCCGTGAATTTCAGAGTAAAATGTTTGAAGCCTTCATTCGGGAAGACAATGCCCGTGTGAAGCAGACACAGGGCGCGGGCCTTGGCTTGAGTATCACCAGGCATATTGTGAATGCGATGGAAGGTTCCATTGAGGTGGAAAGCGAACAGCAAAAAGGCAGTAAATTCCATGTTATACTGGATATGGAAATGGCTCTTGTACCGGAAGAGGCAATGGAAATTCCCTCATGGAAGACATTGGTGATTGATGATGACGAGATTTTCTGCGACTGTACGCTGACGACTTTACAATCCCTCGGCATCCATGCGCAAGATGCACTTGATGGCAAAAAGGCGTTGGAAATGCTTGAGGAAGCGCATGAAAAAGGCAATGACTATGAAATCGTGCTTCTCGACTGGAAACTTCCGGAAATGGATGGTATCGAAGTGACCCGTGAAATTCGCAGCCGATATGGAAAGCAGCCTTACATTCTGATGATTTCGGCCGCCGATAACAGCGATATCGAGGAAAAGGCAAGAAAAGCCGGAGTCGATGCTTTTATTGTCAAACCGCTGTTTAAATCGACTTTATATTATAACCTGAATAAGATAAAAGAAGAAGCTGACAGAGCCGAGGAAGAAGAAAATATTACCTTTAACGGCGAGAGGATTCTTGTTGCCGAGGATATTGACTTAAATTGGGAAATCGCTTTTGCTCTTCTATCAAGCATCGGCTTAGAGCCGGAACACGCCGAAAACGGGAAAGTCTGTGCAGATATGTTCGCACAGTCGCCTGTAGAATATTATCAGGCCATTTTAATGGATATCAGGATGCCCGTTATGACCGGTTTAGAATCCGCCACAGCGATACGCGCACTGGAGCGCGCTGACGCTAAAAGCGTTCCGATTATCGCCATGAGCGCGGATTCTTTCACGGAAGATATCCAGCACTGTCTTGACAGCGGCATGAACGCCCATACGTCCAAGCCGATTGATGTGGATAAGATAGCCAGATTATTGAAAAAATATATGAAACTTAGGGCTTCTTCTTAAAATACAGACAGCCTACGATTACAAAACAAATGCCGATAAAGATATTGGAACCTCTTGCGTGGAGCGCGCCGTCAAGCAGACTGACGGCGCCTGCCACGATAAAAAGTGCGCCTGCCAACATGTGTATGCTTTTTACTTTCATAGTATCCTCTCCCCTTGTTTTAATACCTTATGTCAACTACATTGTATCATAGAATAGAGGATTTTGCGTTTTCAATATTTGGAAGTCAGGTTTCATATAACAAAAAATCAGTCAATTTTACGATTTTGATTCCATCCTGTGTAATTGGCATGGTACATTCTTTAGCAATAACAATTTTTTCATAATTATCACGGATTTTTCTAAGAGGATACAACTCCCGCTCCCGTGTGGATTGTTCATTCATTGATTCTGTAACCTGAATATATCGTTTTGTATCTGCATTAGTGGCAATAAAATCTATTTCTTTATCATCCACTTTGCCAATCGCTACATCATATCCCCTGCGGAGTAATTCAAAATATACAATATTTTCTATGATATGCCCTGTGTCCATATCACGAAAACCAAGAAGATAGTTACGCAGACCAATATCTACAATATAGTATTTTCCCAATGTTCTCAGATAATCTTTACCTTTGATGTCAAACCGTTTGATTTCATAAAAAACATAAGATTCTAATAGTGCGCTGACATAAGCCTGAATTGTCTGTACAGCAGGCTTTCCATTTCTTTTAGACATATCAATCCGTTTTTCATTTACAAGTACATTTCCAATAGAAGTAATAGAAGTATTGCTGCCGATATTGTCTGCCAAAAACATGACAATTTTCCGCAGCAAATCCGAATCTGTAATTTGTCTTTGTCCTTTGCGTTTTTCTCTTTCCAAAATGTCTCTTACGACAACAGTAGAATATACGCCGTCTAAAAGTGTCAACGCCATATCCGTATTTAGTCCGGTATCAATAATTCCGGGCATACCGCCAAAACGCATATAAGCGTCAAGAAGCTCATCGGCTTCATAAATTTCACCATCATCATCATAAATATATTTTTTTATCATTCCTGACGGATTTTTTCTTTCTCTTATCGTGTAACCGTGAAAATCAATAAATTCTGCAAAGGATAAAGGCAGCATTTTTATCTCAATGCTGCGCCCGGCAAGATAAGTTGCATATTCACCGGAAAGCAGATATGCATTAGAACCTGTAATATAAATATCACAATCAAAATCGACACGGAAAGCATTAATGGCATCCTGCCATGCTTCTATGCGCTGGATTTCATCAAAGAACAGATAAGCTCTTTGTTCTTTAGGAAGCTTTTTTTTCACATAATCATATAATTCCTTAGCGGTCATATTGCGATAATTCATAGATTCAAAATTCATCTCTATGATTTGATTTTCAGTGATACCACTGCTTTTTAAATGTTCTATCATTAATTTCATAAGACTTGATTTACCGCAGCGGCGAATGCCTGTTATTATTTTAACAGGCTCCGTGTCCTGAAAGGCAATCAATTTACGCAAGTACAAATCCCTGTTTTTGAGAACCGCTTTCTTTTTTAACATTGGAACCGCCTCCATAGAGTTCTATTTCCTATAGTATGACACAAACTTCTGAAAAAAACAAGTTTGTAACATCAATGTTGAAAAAGTTTCGCTTTTAACGCTTCCTGTAAAACCTGCGAAAAATTAATATTCTGCTCCAGTGCAGCCTTATTAAGCCATGCAGGAATAGTAAGCGTCTTTTTAATAGATTTTTCAAAATGAGTTCTGGCATATTCCGCCACATCCACCGTTACCATATTCAGAAAAATTTCGTTTGCGGAAACCTCCAACTCACCGGCAATTTCAGCCGGATTGAGCATATCAAATGAAGAAGCCGGCGGAGCGTTTTCACCGTCTTTTTGCAGCCAATATAAATAGCCGGCAAGACAATCAACAGCCATAGTAAACGACTCTTCCAGCGTATCTCCACAGGTGGCTAAATAGTTTAAGTCCGGGAAAATAACGGAATAGCCGTTTTCCTCTTTTATAAAACATGCCGGATAAGCAGACAGCATAATGGATACCTCCTATTACAATGATTTACCAAATCAGCAGGAATTATTTTAGTTCCGCCTGTTTTAAGATTGCATTTTCGGTTCCTTTGGGGATATCTTTGCAATGAAAAGGAATCGTCACTTTGCCGGATTTATAGGGATGAATATAATGCTTGTGGGAACCCTCCTGAGATTTAAATATCCACCCATCAGCAAAGAGTATTTTTTCTAATTCTTTTGGTTTTTTAGGCATGATATAGATACCTTTCTCCTTTTTAGATAATAACATAGAATACGTATAAATACAACACGCATAATATAATACGTACAAATTTGATATGTATAGATAAGAGACGTGCAAAAATGGTATACGCTAAATTTTCCCCTTAGTAACAAAAAAATACGCCGCCACCTGCGCTCTGGAGCTGAACTCTTCCGTTTCCAACAGTTCCCGCACTTCTTCTTTGGTGTAAAATTTTGCCTCAATCATTTCGTTATCGGAAGTATGGTCTTCAAAGCCTCCTTCCGCTTCCACAAAGGCAATCTGCGTCTTAACGTCCGAAAAGCCGACCGCCGCGTAGGAGGGTTTTAAAATATGGAGAATTTTCTTCAATTGAAGTCCGGTTTCCTCATAAAGTTCGCGCTGGATACACTCTTCCAAGGACTCGCCCTCTTCTATCATCCCTGCGCACAGATTATAGACATAATTGTTGACGCCCATGCGAAATTCGCGTAAAAGCAGCATTCTATCTTCACAATAGGCGACAATGGAAACGCCGCTAACATGCGTTCCTAACGCTTTTTCATCCGGAATTTCATGTCTGCTTACGATTTCATAAACTTTCTCTTTTCCCTTTTTATTCAGGTAAGTCAGTTCATAGTTTTTCAGGTATTTCCCGTCTTTTACTTTCTTTAAATGCAGCAGTTTCATCATTGTAAATATCCTTCTTCCTTTGGTCTATCTTTTAGTTCCTACATAATTCACATGAAAAAGGTCAAGAAGCAGCATGTTTCCTGCGAAGGGCCTTGAAAAACGCCAGCGCTTGGTGAGGTTTTACACGAACCTAGAGCTGTTGCGTTTTTCACGGAGCGAAAGCGTTCCGCCAAAGGAAGCATGCTGCTTCTCCCTTATCGTGGAATCATTGTCCCTTTCATCTGCTCCGCAAACGACTTGTTTTTCTTTTGTCTTGTTATCTCCATAAGCCCCAGCCCTGTAATGTCCACGACATAGGCCGGTACGGTATCTTTTTTTAGCAGCTCTTTCATATAAGAGGTCAGGCGCTCCATATGTTCTTTCTTTTTCATATTGATAAAATCCACTAAAATCATGCCGGAAAGATTTCTTGCGCGTAAGGCGGCGGCAATGGCTTCGGCGGCTTCCAGATTGATTTTTAAATAAGTCTCTTCCGGGGTTTTGCGGGATTCGTATTTCCCGGTATTTACGTCGATGGCGATTAACGCTTCCGTCTGCTCAATCACTAAGTATGCGCCCGATTTTAAAAAGACTTTTTTTTCGGTCAGTCCCTGTATTCTTGTTTCAAGGGAATAGAGTTTATAGAGCGGAAGCCTGTCATCTTCATAGAGGCGAAGCGGCAGCCCGCTTAGTTCGGCATGGTCTTTTAGGATATCGTAAATTTCTTTATTATCCGTGACAATCTCGTCATATTCCGTACGGTAACAGTTTTTGATAAAGCCTATATATTCCGGCTCGCTTTGATACAGGCAGCTAAAACATACCCTCTTATCCCCTATTTCCAGAATATGTTCCAATTTGGCGGCAAGCGAGCGCGCCTCCGCTATCACATCTGCGGTATCTTCCGCACCCGCCGCGTTCGTCCGTATGGTAATGTGAAATTTATCGGCAATGGCGGCAAGCGGGTCAAGATTTTGGTAGAGATGATGATATTTTGCGCCCAACTTGGAAGAAATCCGGATGCTGCCTGTCCGTGTATTTTGCCCGGAAGCTTTAGTATCATCAATATCCTCCTGCGGCTTTTCGATAACGACATAAGTTCCGGCCAGGGCCAATGCGGTTGAAACACCGGCCAGTTTTGTCTTTACCGGTTCTTTCACAACCTGCACTAACAATTCGTCGCCAATTTTTAGGGTTCCGTCCGTTTTCCTGTTTGTGAAAACGGCATGTTTTGCCTCCGCAAGCGGCAGAAACGTCAAAATGCCTTTGTCAATTTCCACAAAGGCCGCGCCAATATTAACGGCAACGTTCCGGACTCTTGCGACATAAATATTTCCTATCCGGGGCGGCTCTTTATCCGGGGATTTTTGCTGCGCATGAATGGAAAGCGCTTGATTTTGGCGCACCAGAACAGAAAACAGTTTATCGTGTAATTCTACAATCAATATTTTCCCTTTTTCCTGAGTATCCTGCGTCATCATGAAGATATCCTTTCCTTATGCGTATGAATGCCCGACTGCTTCTAACGGCACAAACTTCGGCGTTTGCGTTTCTTTGGCTGGATTGGTATAGGTGTCTATTCTCGTTATCTGATAAGAACAGGATGAAGGCGCTATCCGGGCGTAATTCCAAAACGCATCCAAGACCATCACCGGTTTAATATTGCCGCTGCTGCTTGCATCGACAAGCATCGTTATCGCGAAAGAAGAGTCCGGCTCCATCGTTAATGTAAGCTCATGGATACCCGGCTTTAAATCAAGTTCCAGCACGCTTTTTTTGGTTGTCTTTGTGACGAAAATATGCTCCCTGTTATAAAAGGCAGCCAGTTTGTCCGGCAGCTCATAAGCGGGAACGCCATCCGCGTGGCAGACAACCCGGTATTTTGCGGCGGCTACGCTTGCCATCGCGTTTTGGGCGGCATCCGGCAGTACGGTTACGGATAAAATTTCCATACCCTCTATCATGACTTTGTTTAAGTCATCTTTCATTTTCTGTGTGGAAATAAGCGTATTGACCTCAATATCAAGATATTCTCCCCGGCTTTCGATGCCGACGCCAAGCGGTGCGGCAAAAGACATAATCTGGTGGGGATTAAAGCCCTCTGAATATTTAATATCAATATCCGCCCTGCGGATTGCCTTTTGAAAAAAGCGCATCACATCAAGATGTCCGATGAACTTCATGCTGCCGTATTTGGCAAATTTAATCCGAATTTTCATAAAAACACCCTGCCTTTCTTACGTATAGCAGACGCCGACGCCAAAACGTTTTGCGCCGCAGCCCTGACATTGGCTTTGGCAGTTGGGGGATATTTCTTCTTGTAAAGCCTTTTTCCATTCCCGCAATAAAAATTCTTTGGTAACGCCGCAATCTATGAAATCCCATGGGAAAATTTCGTCATCTTTTCTCTCACGTACCGTATAAAAATCCGGGTCAACGCCGCATTTGTCAAAAGCGTCCATCCATGTGTCATAATGAAAACACTCGCTCCAGGAATCGAACATGCACCCGTTTTGATATGCTTTTAAAATGACATTTGCAAGTTTCCTGTCACCTCTTGCAAGAATTCCTTCTAATTCGCTGACGTCCGCCTCGTGCCAATTATACTTAATACTCTTCTGATTAAGCTGTGAGACGATTCCTTTTCGCGTTTGGTACGCTTTTTCAATAAATTCCTCTTTGGTACACATTTTTGCCCATTGAAACGGCGTAAATGGCTTAGGAATAAAGAAAGACGTGCTTGTTACAATCTGTACCCTGCCGTTTATCCGTTTATCTTTTGGTACAGTTTCGTAAAAAGCGGCGGCGATTTTATTCGACAGCTCTCCGATGGCCAGAATGTCCTCTTCCGTTTCCGTCGGAAGCCCGAGCATAAAATATAATTTTACCCTTGTCCAGCCGCCCTCAAAAGCCTGTGTGGCGCCGTTTAAAATGACTTCTTCGGTCAATCCTTTATTGATGACATTTCTAAGCCTCTGGCTCCCCGCTTCCGGCGCAAAAGTAAGGCTGCTCTTTTTTACATCCTGCACCTTGCTCATAACGTCCAGTGAAAAAGCGTCAATCCGTAAAGATGGCAGTGAAATATTGATATGTTTTTTGCTGCACTCTTCTATCAGATAATCCAACAGTTCATTCAAGGCGGAATAATCGCTGGAACTTAACGAACTGAGAGAAATTTCATCATAGCCTGTATTTTTTAACATTTCGGACGCATATTCCTTTAATACGGATACGTCGCGTTCCCGCAAAGGGCGGTATATCTGCCCGGCCTGACAGAAACGGCAGCCCCTGATACAGCCGCGCTGGATTTCCAAAACAACCCTGTCCTGCGTTACCTGAATAAAAGGAACAACGGGTTTTAACGGATAAAAAGCATCGCTCATCTGTGTGACAATCTCTTTGGCAACGATATCGGGAGCCTTATCATACAGCTTTTTGCGGCCGCTTATCGTGCCGTCGGGATGATACTCTTCCTCATAAAAGGCCGGTACGTAGATGCCCGGAATAGCCGCCGCTTTCTGCAAAAACTCAATACGGCTGCCGCCCGCTTTTTTGTTTTCTATATAGCAGTCTAAAAGCGGTCTGTACTGTGTTTCGCCCTCTCCGATATAAAATAAGTCAAAAAAAGGGGCAATCGGTTCCGGATTATAACTGCAAGGCCCGCCGCCTATGACAATCGGACTCGATTCGTCTCTGTCTTTGGCAAATAGCGGAATCTGTGATAATTCCAGTATTTGCAAAATATTGGTATAGCACATTTCATATTGCAGGGTAATGCCCAGAAAATCCATGTCTTTGACAGGTTCCTGCGATTCTAAGGCAAACAGGGGAATCTGTTTTTCGCGCATAATATGGTCTAAGTCGCTCCAGGGGGAATATACCCTTTCACACCATACATCCTCCCAGGCGTTGAACATGCCGTAAAGAACCTGGATGCCCAGATGGGACATGCCGATTTCATAAACATCCGGAAAGCACATGCAGAAACGGACTAAGACATCCTCTTTTTTCTTGATAACGCAGTTGACTTCATTTCCGATATAGCGTGCAGGTTTTTCCACCTGCATGAGTATTTCGTCTGACAAGGCCAGTTTTCCAGTCATGTTGTTATTCCTTTCATCAAAATGTCCTGCATTCTTGCATCAAACGCCGGCACGCTGCATTTAGTATAGCGAATTTATTTTTCAAAATCAAGTAAAGTGTCTTCCGTAATCATGGCATGGATATCGTTCATGGAATAGCCGAAGACTTTATATTCTCCCGCATCACACAATAAAAAACCAATGAACAAAAGAATGGCGGCCGCCATGCGAAGCCTGAATGTAGAACCCGAATCGGACGGGTCGTCTTCCGAAAGCGCATCTGTCCACAAATAGTCTTCTCTCCGGAAAGTATCACCCTTATCCCATAGCGGCAATGCGCTCTCCGTACCGTAGAGGATTTTTTCACGCTGCCTGATTTTCATACGGTTATCCATATTTTCGGCACGGATATACTGCGCTAACTTCATCTTTTTTTCCACTGGTATCTGTTTTGCAGGCTGTCGGCCTGTTTCAATATTTTTATTTGGCATTCTGTTTTCCACTGCTTTGTACTTATTTACAAGCATTTTATGAAAAAACGGTGCAAAAAAGAACATCCTCCATGGCCGCATGTCAGCGTTTCGCCAGTTCTTCCGTAATTTCCTCCCAGGTAACGCCTTTTTCGGCCATTAACACCATCATATGATATAAAAAGTCGGCAATTTCATATTTGATTTCATTGGCGTTCGGATTTTTGGCGGCAATGACGATTTCCGTCGCCTCTTCTCCAAGTTTCTTTAAAATCTTATCAAGTCCCTTATCAAAAAGATAATTGGTATAGGAACCCTCTTTCGGATGCACTCTCCTATCCAGGATTACGCCAAATACCTGTTCAAATACTTTAAGCGGGTTGCTCTCCTCGTATTCCCTTTTCATAATCTCGTTAAAGAAGCAGGAATGCGCGCCGGTATGGCAGGCCGCTCCGATTTGGGAGACTTTGGCTAAAATCGTGTCCTTATCGCAGTCCGCCATCAGGGACTTGACATACTGGTAGTGTCCGCTTGTTTCGCCCTTTATCCATAATTCACTGCGGCTTCTGCTGTAGTAAGTCATTCGGCCGGTTTTCAGCGTCATCTGGTAGGCTTCCTCATTCATATAGGCAACCATTAAAACTTCATCCGTTTTATAGTCCTGTACAACGACAGGAATATGCCCGTCGGCATTCAGCTTAAATTCTTCCCATGGAATCTTGGCTTCAAACGTATTGACTAAAATGCCGTTTGTCTGGCACAGGTGTTTAATGGCCGACAATTCTTTGGCGTTTTCGTTAATGGCATAGCCGGAAATACCGCAGATATTATGGATGGCGAGCATCTCTAAAATTTTATCCAAAGAAACCTCCGGTACGGAGACAATCATCGGAAACTTGGAAACCGCTACGGCTTCTTTGATAAAGCGCTCCTTTACCAGAATCAGTTCCTCGATATATTCCTCGATTAAGGCTTCATTTTCCGTGATTTCTTTTACGTCAAAAATGCAGGCGGCAATTTTATCCTTGCCGAATTTTTTGGAGACTTCCTCTGTAATGGCGATGTTTTCAGGCTTGGAATAATTTAAAACCGCTTTTTTACAACCCGCATAAATAAGCTTTTTAATGTCCTCCATCCGATGTACGTTGCCTGCTCCGATAACGGGAATCTCCGTTTCCGTACAGATGCTTTTGATGATATCGAGAGCCTCTTCATGCTCCGTATCGCCCTCGGATAAGTCATAGACAATCAGCTCGTCCGCGTTATTATCACTGTAAAATTTAGCCAGCGCGGCAGGATTGGTATCTAAAATCGTATTGTCGTTAAAACCCCTGACCGCATTGCCTTTGTATAAATAAATACATGGTATGAATTTTTTGTACATTACAATTCCTTTCTGTTAAAGCTTTCGTGTTTTATGCAAGACTGCCCTTTGTGCTTAACACGTCTTCAATCCGTGTATCTTTCCCTGTCGCCTCGTCAAGCGCCTTGCCAAATGCTTTGAACATTGCCTCTATCATATGGTGTGTATTTTCGCCTGCCAGCATTCTGATATGGATATTCATGCCGCAGCTATAGGAAACCGCATAGAAAAATTCTTTTACCAGTTCCGTTTCCAGTTCCCCGACGCGCTGCGCATTAAAATCACATTCAAAACCAAGATAAGGTCTTCCGCATAAATCAATGGCGCACAGACAGAGGGCGTCATCCATCGGTAAAATAAAAGAACCGTATCGTTTCATGCCCGCCTTATCGCCGATGGCTTCTTTAATGGCCTGTCCTAATACAATGCCGGTATCTTCCACCGTATGATGGCCGTCCACTTCCAAATCTCCTTTGACCGATACAGTCAAATCGAACAGCCCGTGTTTGGCAAATCCCGACAGCATATGGTCGAAAAAACCGATGCCCGTATGGATATCGCTTATGCCTCTGCCGTCCAATACAAGCGACATACTGATATCCGTTTCTTTTGTTATTCTCTTTATTTCAGCGTCTCTCATAATATCACCACCATACCCTTTCACGGTTAAAAATTTATTTTTTATCCTCTTCAAATCTTACTTTTATCGAATTGGCATGAGCCGTCAGCCCCTCTTTTTCGGCAAACAGCTCGATATCTTTATGCGCCTTTGCCAAAGCCTCCTCGGAATAGGAAATAATACTTGTCTTTTTGATAAAGTCATCGACGCATAACGGTGAAAAGAACCTCGCCGTTCCGTTTGTCGGCAGTATATGGTTCGGCCCGGCGTAGTAATCGCCAAGGGGTTCCGAGGAATACTCCCCGAGGAAAATGGCTCCCGCATTTTCAATCTTTGTCATGATTTCATACGGATTTTTCGTTAAAATTTCCAGATGTTCCGATGCAATGTCATTAGCGGCTGATACCGCGTCGTCCATGGAATCGGCAAGCAAAATATATCCGTAATTCGATAAGGATTTTTCAATGATATCCGCTCTGGAGAGTTCCTTTAGAAAAATGGTTATCTGCCCGGCCACCTCTTTGGCGAGGCTTTCGCTTGTCGTAATTAAAATGGCGCTTGCCAGTTCGTCGTGTTCCGCCTGGGAAAGCAAATCGGCCGCTACATAGCGCGGGTTTGCGCTCTCGTCCGCAATCACCAAAATTTCGCTCGGTCCCGCAATGGAATCGATGCTGACATAGCCGAAGCAGGCTTTCTTGGCAAGCGCGACAAAGATATTGCCCGGGCCTGTAATTTTATCGACCTTGGGAACGCTTTTTGTGCCGACCGCCAT
>JAMPCN010000094.1 GCA_023666125.1 Bacillus sp. (in: firmicutes)
TAACCTCTGTATAGTCTTGCCCATGATTAAGCATATCAAAAGAGCGGCAGAGATAGCTAAGGGAGCGGTTTGACCAGATGAGCCTGCCCGTCACCTGCATTTCAAGATTAATACGGGAGCGGTTATTTAGTTTAACATTAATGTCCAGACGGAATTCCTTGTTTTTAATGGATTCCCCTAAGATGATAGGATTTGTGATTTCCACGGATGCAATATCTTCTTCATGAAGATGGAGAAGTGACCGGATAAGTCCGTATAAAGCTTTGTTGTTAGTTTGAAAAACAGCCCTGAACATATAGTCGTTAGTCATGCCGTAGGGGATGGTTCCGTGAGCGTTTTTCAGTAAATCGTTTGGAAGTAAATCATTTGGATTAGAAATTGAGGCTGCATTTTTAAGATTTGTTGTTTTTTGGTTCATAGATATGTCTCCTTTGTGATGTAAGATAACAGAAAGCGTACAGGCGGCTTTCCGTAGAATGAATTGGTCGAATGACCAGATATGAGTTATTTATATCATATTTAGAAGAGAAAGGCAATTATTTCTTTTGTAAAATTTTTCTTACATACATAAAAAATGGGGAAACCAAAAAGAAAGACAGGCGAATGTCGTTTATGACACGCCTGCCTTTTTTGTTTCAGATATTCTCCGATGGCGCGGGAATAATTTAGTTTTCATACATCAGTATCGTTTCTTCCGTGCCATCATTATAATTCCATAAAAATAAGCCATACTCGTCTTCATATATGCAATAGGTATCATCCAAAATAGTAACATATTTTCCCTCCGGGAACGGAAGCGGTTCCGACATACTCAAGGCCGTAAGGTTTATCCATCTGTACTCGCCATTCTTACATCCCAGATATTTATCGCCCCCAAAGTAGAAATTGTTGATATAGTAGTTGGTATATTCGTTGATAGGAGGAGCATATACACTTTTAAGCTTCATATCCTCTTTTAGTCCATGCTCTACCTCATGCTGCAGGGAAGTTATATCAGCAATTTTCTCAAGATTATAGGACAAAACGGCACAGTTGCTATCGCTACCCACTCCTATCAAGCCAAAGATACCTCTATCAAAAAAAGCGGACGGCTCAAAATTAAACCTTTCTCCAGCCTCATTAGTAAACTTAACTCCAAGCCCAACAGGAGAATAAAGGGTACCGTCTATCAAATTCAGGCCATATTGAAGATAATTCCATACGTCTCTATCACATACCTTAAAATCATCACATACCTCACACTCTTTCGTAGCAATATCATAAGAAGTAACACCAAAACCATCATCATTAACTATATTGCCTATTATATAGACAACATCATTATCAATATAAGCATATTCACCTAAACCTATATGATAAAAAGTATGCTTCGCCCCCTTTCCCACGAAAAACCCATTCTCATATTCCTCCTGCAAAAGTGCAAGGAACTCCGTTCCGGCATTGTTTTGCTCTTCGGCTTCTTCCGGTTCGGGTTCCGCTGCTTCTTCCGGCTCCTTTTGTTCCGGTTCCTCAGTTTCCTCCGGTTCTTCCTATTCCGGTTGTTCTTCCTGCGCGTTTTCCGCCTGCTTTTCGGCAGTATCGGCTTCACTTTTGGGAGCTGCCGTTTCCTGCGCATCCTGTGTCTTATCCGCGCCGCAGGCGGACAACAGAAACAGGCACATCGCCAGCGCCAATACCAGCGCGTTTGTTTTTCTCTTTCTTTTCATCTTCATGTTTTTTGATTTCTTTTCATCGCTTTTTGTTGTAAGCCGTTTCAAACGACCCGATAGACATAAAGAACCGGAGGAGGCATTGTGGGATGCCCCCCGGCTATTTTTTGCTGTCTTTTGGCATTATACAATTTTTTTTCGTGTGAATGCAATAGTGAAACTAATATGATGCTTTTTTATATTTATTAGCTCTTTTTGTTCATCCCATTCAGTTTGATTACCTCGCCGCCTTAATCTGCTTCTTATTTTCATACATACGGGCGTCCGCCTGCTGATATACATCCATCAGCGTCTCGTTTTCATGAAGCTTGTCGTAAACCGCATAACCGCTGGCGATACTGATATGAAACGGCTGCCCTTTCACAGAGTTATATTCATCCATTGCCTTTTTAAAGCAGCTAAGCGCCTTTTCGCAGCATCCGGTCATATCCTCTCCGCTTAAGATACAAGCGAACTCGTCCCCGCCGATTCTATAGCAGACGCCGCTTACGGACTCCGCCGCTGCCTTGATGATTTGAGCGCTGCACACTATCAGTTGGTCTCCCTTTTGATGACCCTGATTGTCATTTATCCGCTTGAGGTCGTTGACGTCGAACATCATAATCGCGATTCCGGGTAGTTCCTTCTTTTCCTTCTCCAACTCCTCCAGCCGCTCCTGAAAAGCCGTCCGGTTACCAACGCCGGTCAGTCCGTCCTGATAGGCGAGCTGGCTGACAAATTCCGACTGCACGCCCAGCTTTACCGTATTTATGATTTTTTCCAAACTGGAAATGCCATAGCACAATATGAACGCCAACAGCCCAATGCGCACAAACATGGCGTTGTCCTTGCCGCGGCCCTTATAATATCTTACAATATCTATCGCTCCGGCAATACCCAGCCCCACGAATCCGACGATACGCAATATCCCATACACATTCCTGGTCTTGTTTTTTTCCTCCTGCAATGCATTCGTCACGCTGGAATATATCAGTAAAAACAGCGAAATGGCAAGCACAACCATGGAAAAAGACAGTGTCTCATGATAGTCTTTCACTCCTGCAAAATGCAGAATCGTACAAATGACAAACTCCGCCACAGACAGCCCTGTGATAATGGGAACAATCGCTTTCTTTTTAAAGCCAAAAGCCGCGTCCAGATACAACACAAGCGGAATAGGCACCGTAATCAAAGAACAGCATGACAAAAGCTGAATCAGCCTGCTGTCATCCGTATAAAACTGCAGCAGACCGCTCTCCGCCATACACCAGAACGCAATACATATGGAAAACAGCCCCAGATAAAGCAGTTCATGGTTTTTACGCATTTGTAAATTAGCCGGAATATCTGCCAAAAGCAGCAGCAGTCCGACAAACAATATAAACAGACAGGTAGAAAAAGACATCGTTTTCTCGGTAAATGTGGCGACAATTTCCCCGGATGCGAATCCCAGCCGGAGATTATCCATACAGGCACGCCCGCTCTCATACACGGTATGAAAACGCACTTCCACAATTTTTCCGGCATCCCGGCCATAAAGCGGAACATAATTCCATCTGTTTCCAAAAGATTTATTATAAATACGGCTCTCCCGACGTACCGGCGCATAACGCAGTTCGCCATCCACATATACCTGATAATCGATATTTTTTGAACGAAAGCACAAGGAAAGCCCTTCCGCCAAATCATCAGGCAGGCTGTGATAGACGCTCTCCTCCTGATAGGGCGCCACGGAGGGTATCTCATTCAAATGGCTCACATCCGCCGCGCTGCCATCCTCCAGATACCACCCCTCGTTAAAGGCAATATTGCCTTCCGAAAGCCGCTCCACCGGAGACTGCCCCCGGTTTGCCACCGCCACCCCTATGATTATGGCTACAAAAAAGGCAACCATAACGGCATACACAATATGGTAAATCCTGTTTTTTGTTCCTGACTCGTTCATCATCATTTCTCCGTTTCATCATTCGTCCGACCAGGCTTTTCCCTATCTTACTCTCCCGTAAGAACTTTTGGCCACTCTTTCGGAAATTTTAATTTTGATACATTTTTCCTGACATAAAATCATACCCAGTAACATCATATCAGCGGAATCTATATCAGTCAAATAAAACTTTCCATTTGTAAATCCAATCCGAAAAGGCGTATCAGATAAACCGTCAGCCCTAAGCCTAAGTTTTCTCCCCGCACGAAATCATTCTATTGACAATCGAGTTAGTTGATGCTAACATATCAATGACCGAATTTATCGAAAATGGTCAAACAAAGAAAGAAGGTACTATTATGGATAACATGAAACAGAAAAAGATGTGGAGTCATGCGTTACTATTTGGTTTTGCGGCACTGTTTATCTGCGGAATCGGCGATTGGCTGATTGGATACGAACCACAGGGCGGGCAGGAACTAATCTTTGGAATCACAAACACCAAGATTACTGAAGTTCCTTCCTGGTTTTATGTGGCGTCTATGGCTTTCGGCGTCCTTTCCGGCTTTGCCTGCAAGTCATTTGCTCCGGTGATGATAGAGATTCTGGATTCACTTCCTGTAAAGCGTGATTCTAAAGCATATAAAGGGTTTCGTTTTGGCTTGGCATCTGCACCGATGATGTTTGTGTCTTTCCATACAGCATGCTGTATCGCCCTGCTGCTGATACAGGCGGCGCTAAAGGCAGGAGTGTCGGAAAATGCCGCCAACAGCGTGTTCCTGCTGCCAACGGCAGTTTCCATCATTCCTTTCACAATCTGGTGTTTTATTGTTGACATTCCGGTAACTGTCTGCTTTATGGCTTTGGTTCTTAAAGGAAAACTCGGACTGCCAAAATGGATGATTCTTTGCAGTCCTCTCGGCATGAGTATATTGATGAAAATAGCCGCTGCCATTTTGCTTGTTTCCGGTCTTGGACAGTTTGCTTTTCTGACGGCTTGCGGCGAATCATGGGGATACGCTTTTATGTGCCTTGCATTCCTTACTATTGCTTACCGCCAAAATGACCGCCGATAGCGCAAACGACAGAATATCTGCAACAGGTTGGACGATATACAGACCGAAATCGCCCAACGCCGCTCCTAAAACAAACAACAGGGGAATATAGAAAATTCCTTGTCTTGCTACGGAAATCAATAAGGCTGTCATATATTTACCGCAATTTTGCATATACATACTCGATACCGCATAGAACGCCAGAAACGGGAACGAGATGCACTGATACCTTAAAATGACCGCTCCTGTCCGTATCACCTCATCATCCGTCACAAAAACACCGACAAGCGGTTTTGCAAACGCCGTAAAAAAAACTGCGGCTATTATCATAAGTCCGGTTCCTATACTGACGGTGAGACGGAATGCGCGGCTGACACGCTCATACTTTTTCGCACCGTAATTCATGGCGCAGATTGGCTGAAATCCCTGTCCGAAACCTATCATTACCATATATCCTAACGCCGCCACCCTGGATGAAACGGTAAACGCTGCAATCGTGGCTTCTCCGAAATCAGCGGCGGCTGCATTTAACAGAACGGAAGCGATACTGGTTATTCCCTGGCGTGAAAAATTCGGCGCGCCGCCCGCAAGGATATGATACAGTCTGCCACTTCCCAAATTGCATCTGTTAAACCTCACAGGGATATTCCCGTGCCGATACGAAAGAAACGCCAGCACCGCCGCGCCGACAATCTGCCCCGCCAGCGTAGCTGCCCCTGCTCCCAACACTTCCATATGCAGCAAGAGAATCAGTATTGGGTCAAGAACGATATTGGTAAGCATTCCCGCAAGCAGTCCGAGCATGCCGTCTTTCACATTTCCGCACAACCTGAGCTGATTGTAGAGTGTTGTTGCAAACAATGAAAAAGGTACGGACACCAACATGACCCGAAGATACGAAACAGTGTATTCCATCAGGCTCTCCGATGCGTTTCCGCCCAGAAGAATGCTAAGCGGCTCTATCCATATCATCATGGGAACCATTAGGACGATTCCCGTAACCACTGCCATGACAACACCGTTAGAAGATACAATTTCCGCTTCTCTCTCGTCTCCCTCTCCCAGCTTTCTGGACATCACATTGCCGCTGCCGTAGCCAAACCAGAAGCCGACTGCCTGAATGAACGAAACGAACGCAAACACAATTCCCACGGCAGCAGTCATGCTCTTACTGTTTAATTTTCCTATCCAAAACGTATCGGTAAGATTGTAGATTGTCGTGACTAACATCCCGATGATGGTGGGAACTGCGGTTTTTATAAGCAGCGGCAAAAGCGGCGCGGTAATCATCCGCTCACGGCGTTTTTCTTTTGTTTCCTTATCCAACTTTCGCCACCTCGCCTTTAGAGCCATTGACGCGTATCATCTCCCCGTCTTTATAGCGGGTCGTTGCAAGTCCTACGCCCAGTACCGCCGGAATGCCATATTCCCGCGCCACGATAGCCGCATGGGACAATGCCGCTCCCGTATCGGCAACTACCGCCGAAGCGACCTTGAAAAGCGGCGTCCACTCCGGGTCTGTATAGGGGCAGACAAGGATATCGCCCTTTTCCAGTTTGCTAAACTCCTCAGGACCGCGGACAATACATACTCTGCCTACCGCTTCGCCGCTGCTGCCGCCTACGCCCGTCAGCACATCTCCCGTACTCCCAGCCTCGAATACGCAGAGTTTGCTGCGTTCCCAGACTTTTTCTGCCAGTGTGCGCTTCTCTTTCCGGCGGGCGATGATTTCTTTGTACTTATCGGAATATCCCTCTTTACACATTGCCGTGAACTCATCGAGAAACAGATAGGCTACGCTGTCCGCAAAATCTTTATTGCCCGTACAAAGGAACGTGGCGCGTTCCAGTATTCTTTTTGCATAATGGAAAACCGTTTCCCACTGGTACTGGCTTTCCTCTCTTGCCACATGGAAAGCGCGGATGCAGTCTATCTGCTCTTTTATGACAGGGAATTTCTTCTCGCCGCACACCTTACGCACCTGTTCCATTAACGGAGCGAATTTTTCTTCATCCGGCACGGCGGGATTATTGATCAACGGCTTTATGATACTGATAAGGCGGTCGGGATTCTCAAGAAACGACTTCGCATAAATACAGTAGCAGTTATAATCGGACTTCATACCGTGTTTTTTCATAAATGCCTCAAACTCTCCAGCGATATCAGGAAAATCGCGGCAGATACGCTCGTAACTGTCGCCGCGCATGACCGCCCCGGCAAGCGTCTCGTCCACACGGATTTTATCCGCAAGCGCCGCAATGTCACGGGTCACGACTACCGTTTTGTAATCTAGATTACAGTATAGGTCGTATGCCGTAAGGTCGGGAGATATTTTCTTCAATATTTTTTCAATGCGCATATTAGCAAGGACTCCCGGGAAAAGTGCATACTTAAAACGCGCGTAAGCGATACGCTGAATGAGCTTGTATGCTTTATCTATGTATTCGCCGCATTGTGCCAGAGAAAGTTTATCAAACGGCAGCTTCGCCATTTTATCCACGCTTTTTTGATACTCTTTCAGATAATGTTCACACTTTTCGCGGCATCCCGAAAGGTCTTTCAATTCTTTCAGCAGACCAAATATCTTGAATATCCTGCCGTTTATTTTTTTATCATTGGGCGGTAATATCATAATTCCGTCGTCATCAATCTGCGGCTCCATGGAAATAATAAGACCGACTTCGGAAAAAATCTGCGCTTTCTGATTATTGACCGAACCGCAGAAGCTATGGTCGAGGGGTAACTGTGAGACGGGCATTTTTTCAAGCAGGAACGCAAAGTTCTCACGCAGAGCGCCGGTTATCTTGTTTTTGCTGATATATTTTTCTATTTCTGCTTCCTCGATATTGTCCGTGAGCGTGGTAATTGCCCGCGCCTGTAAAATATAGGCACATCCCCCACGGATTGCCCACTCAATATCCATCGGGCATCCATAGTAATTTTCCACTGCGCATGCCGCATTACATAGCGTTCTGACTTCTTCCGCCGCTAAACATAATACGTTTCTTTTTTCAGGGGAAACAGACACTTCCTTTGTACCGTTTTCGGCATAAACAATCTCTATTTCCTTGCTGCCGATAACGCTTGACTTGATAACGCCGTCCTTTCCGCAGATAAAGGTATCTGCCGTAACCTTGCCGGAAACGACCGCTTCGCCGAGTCCGTAGGAAGCGTTTAACTGCATCTCTTCACGGTTGTTGTTCACCGGATTTGCCGTAAAAAGCACACCCGCTTTCTCACTCTCTACCATTTCCTGCACAACGACGGCAAGCGCAACGCTCTTCTGGTCGTAGCCCGCAGTCTGGCGGTAGCTTACCGCACGGTTTCCCCAGAGTGAAGCATAACAGCGGATGATGTTTTCGCAAAGCGCATCGATTCCGACAACATTCAGATAGGTTTCCTGCTGCCCTGCAAAACTCGCGTCCGGTAAATCCTCCGCAGTTGCGGAAGAACGTACAGCGACACGCAAAGCATCGTTTCCCGCATTTTTGCCAAGAGCGAGGTAGTTTTGACTAACTTTCTCCCGCAAAGAAGCGGACATACTTCCTGCCA
Source organism: Bacillus sp. (in: firmicutes) (assembly GCA_023666125.1). Taxonomy (GTDB): domain Bacteria; phylum Bacillota; class Clostridia; order Lachnospirales; family Lachnospiraceae; genus UBA3282. The sequence continues at coordinate 8,220 of JAMPCN010000094.1, forward strand.
TGATAAGCGCGCGGATTTTTTCCGCCGCAGAGAATAGTTTCTGCTCATCTGCACCCGCATCATCCAGGAGTGCGGCTATTTTTTCTTCGATATGATTCTCCGTAAGAAAACTGCGGTACGCGTCCGCCGTTACCACAAATCCGGGCGGCACAGGAAGTCCCGCCTTAGTCATCTCGCCAAGGTTGGCGCCTTTACCGCCTGCAGTCATAACATCATCTTTTCCAATTTCGTTAAATTTGCGAATCATTGTTTACCTCATTTCTGCGCTGCTTTTTGCGCATAAAGCAATGTTTGTGCAAGCAACGCGCAGTCACAAACTTGCCGAGTGAAAAATTTATTTTTCACTCTAGCTCTCTACTTTCTTTATATATTTTTTCGCTCCTGCATCCAGAAACGCTTTGAATATTTCATCAAAATAAGTCCTGTCTATCATTTCATTATGAACAAACAGTACAAACGCTCCCGCCATAACGCCGCACATTCCCTCAATATCCACTTCGACAGGAATGCCTTGCTTCTCCCAACAAGCCGTGACCCTTTCCATAAATCCGCGGAATAACGTTATGCTCCGCGCTCCAAGCTTCTCCTGCTGCTTCACCAGCATTTTAAATACCTCGGAATAAGCCTCGCGTGTGTCGGTTTTATGCTTCATATCAATCAGGTAATCAAACAACACCTTGCTCATCTGCGCGGCGGGGTCATCCGTCGTCTGCAAAAACAGTTTTTCCGCATCCGCTATCTTCTGCGCCGAGCGGTATCGCATCACGTCCAGTACGAACTCGTCCTTATCCTTGTAAAAAGTATAAAATCCGCCCTGTGAAATACCGGCTCTTGCAGTCAGCTCCCGTATGTTTACCGCTTTTACCGAATTGTCATGAAACATTTCCGTACCTGTTTCCAGCAGCTTTTTTCTTATTTCCTGTTTTTCTTCGTCCGAAAATGCCTTTCCCATGGTCCATCTCCTATGAACATTTTATAATTTGTTCATAGATATATGTTAGTATATCCTAACTTAGTTGTCAAGTGATTTGCAAAAATACTTATTTTCTATCCCCTCTCACAACACCAATGCCGATATCGGCAGCGATGTTGATATTTTGACCCAATACGGGTATAATACGGTTAATAAGGAGGGTAAAAACTATGGCACAGGCAACATTTAGTGTATGTATGGATGAAAAATTAAAAAAACAGTTTGACGATTTATGCTTAGATTTTGGAATGACTGCTTCTACAGCAATCAACGTGTTTGCAAGGGCAGTGGTGCGCGAGCGTAAAATTCCATTTGAAATCGTATCTACGGAACCCAAGATTACGAGAGAAAAAGCTATGCAGGCATTTAGATCCATTAGGGAGCAGTCGGAAAGGAATTTTCCGCAAGGAATGACACTTGATGAGATAAATGAAGAAATTCATAAGGCAAGGTACGGCGAGGAGGACGCAAAATGATATGTTATGCAGTCATTGACACAAATGTACTTGTTTCTGCATTAATCTCCAATCATGCCGATGCCGCTACTGTGCAGCTTGTAGAAAGATTAATCAGTGGTGAAATCATTCCGGTTTATAGCGATGAAATCATTTCCCAATAAATATACATATCCATGCAATAAATGCACAAACAAACGGATAAACGATAATACGGATTATCTGGCTTTTTAAGTTAAAACCGTATTTGTGAAAGCTTTCGCATACATCTACCTCAGGATAATATGTTTGAAAGAAATGTGAACGGGTCACCAGTAAAAAGTCAAAGCAAATCATATCATACGCCTTATAAGCGTACAATATAACCAAAAATCTCGTAAAAAACTGCCAAAATCCAAAACTGTTCCGCACGCCGTCCCATACGGCAAAAACCGCAGCTGCTATGAGCATCAGCAGGCTTACAATTAAAAGCGCCCATCCAAGTAAATGCTGTCCTTTGAAGCGTTCCGGTTTGGGCTGTATCAATTTCTGCGCATCCTTGGGCGCAGAACCAAAAAAACGCTTATCCTGCACCAGGGCAACCGCCGAATACAGCATAAGGGTGATGGCGCCTATTACAAGTAATGAAAGTATAAATGTTACCATATATGTCCTCCTTCAAAATAAATGCCTCATTTTCCCGCCCCTTATTAAATTACTGCAATGATAATCCCAACCAATGCAGACGGAATCAGCGCAAAAATAATACCGGGAAACAGCATCCCTTTCACATGAAACCACTTTTGATGGTATTCCTTATCCATGTGTTCCGTTCCCTCCAGCCGAAAGCGCTTCATATTAGCGAAAAGAACCCAATCCAAAAAGAACGTATCATAAGCTCCAATCCAAACCATCAATCCAAAAGCGATACCGAAGCCTTCCACAAACTTTTCTGCACCTACGGCATATGCGCATATCGTAAGGATTCCCGTAAAAATCAAAATCCCGATTGATTTTATGGCAATTACCCTGCCGCTTAACGGCTGTACCGCTATCCGCTTATGCGTCTTAAAATATTCTTCCTGTATTTCGGGTGGATAGTTATGTATCTGCAGCTTAGATTTCTTCCCTGTTGTCGCAAAACCTATAACTGTAAATAAAATACTGAACATTGCCATTTCCGCAATTATAATGCTTATACTCACTTTAATCCCCCTCCTCCTTCTTTCGGTTCATTGCTTTGCTCTAAAATGTTTTTTCATGCGTGCTTTGCCGTTTTTTCTCTGCATCATCCTATGTATGTGAAGATTCCTGCCAAAACCAGACAACAGACAGGAATCATAATGCACTGTCTTATCTGTTCCTTACGGTTAAACCCAAAATCTTTCCAGCCTGCACAGCCTTCCGTTTCCGGAAAGTAATGCTGGAAAAAGTGCGACTTTGTCAGCAGAAAGAAATCCAGACCAACGATGTCAAAAATTTTTATCCCAATCCCCATAATCAAAAACCTCAGCAAAAAACGTCCGAAGCCGTATCCTTGACGGATTCCGTCAACGCCCGCATATATCATCATACCAAGCATTGCCATCAGCAGAAAAATCAATATCACCCAGCCCAAAATCCGCTTTCCGCTTATCGGCAGGTTATCCAGCCTCGGCGCCAGCTGCTCTTGCACATCCTTTGGGAAATTTTTCGCCAGTCCTTTATAGGGAAGCGTCAGCGTTGCAGACCATATCATAAGAAATAAAAGAACCATCATTCCAACTGTCAATAAAAAAGTAAGTCCCATATTCTCTCCTGTTTGTAGTTTGAACTCTACCTCTGGTTTCTATGCCACGGAATACACCGATTTACCCGGCTGCAGTATTCCTCATATTCCCTGCCGTATAAGTCTTTCAGCCATTTTTCCTCCGTACATTTCATCAATACGGCCATAAATATCCAGTAGAAAAAGAACAAAGGCAGGAAAAACAGGTTTCCTGCCATCATAAGCACACCTGTGCAAAAAAACATAAAAGCCGAGTAAATCGGATTTCTCACCAGCGCATATACGCCTGTAGTGGCAAGATTATTCTCTACAATATGACTGTCTATCTTGGATTGAAACATCGCCCCTGCCCACAGGTATACCCCAAGCAAAATCAGCAGAACCCCTATGATAAACAGTGGAATTTTCAAAAAATCAACCCTGCCTTTTGCAAACGTCATGCTTCTTCCCGCAATAACGGCAATTACCGTTACGGCAATGATTACCGCACCGTAAACAGGTCCTACTCCCATCATCGGCAGATGTTTTTTCATGGACATCTTTCTCCTCTCGTTATCAATCTCCATTCGCCGGCATACTTTTCCGCAATGAATCCCATATCGGCATAGATACATTCACAGACGCATTCGCTCCCTCTGTGCGCAGCCTATCCCATGCCGCATCAAGCATGGACATTTCACTGACTGCGTGGGCGCAATGGTCTGTTACCGCCAACCGCCCTAACGGCGTTTTACACATCACAAACATTGCCGCCTGCCACAGCATCCGCATTGCTCCGCCTGTAAAAAGGGGGGCATCTGAAGCAGGTCTTATAGGATACCCCAATGCTTTTAATAAAGAAAATCCCTCTGCGGTAGCGTCCACCATTTGCCGCCTCTGGGTTTTTGACGCTTTCGGCAGACTGCAGGAAACAGCATACGATATATAACCAAGCGGAAGAATTTCCGCCATATGGCACTTTAACCACGCATCCATTTGATTTTCCCATGTCAGACTGCATCCCGAATCCGAAAACGCCTTTATGATACGTTTCCCAAATCCACGAGACAGCTTGCCGTCTCTTCCTCCTATCGTCAGATGGGCGCGGACATGGATGCTGATAACTTGTCCGTTTTCGCGTCTGCCTCCTGCTGTCATAAAACCAAAAGCAGCCTCTTTTTTGACAGGAGAACCCGTCTGCAACGAGTTTTCCGTTTTTTCTGCCCACGGATTATTGCCTATGAAAACAACATAACGGCTCACATTTGCGGCAAGCGCCGGAAGAACATCTGGAACCTGGTCCGCCTGCATCACAACAAAGATGATATCATACTTATCATCAGGATTTAGGCAGTCTATAACTTTCATTTTATCTACCGTGGTTTTTCTTTGCAGATAATGCCGTATGATAAGCCCCTTTTGTTCCAGAGTATTTTTCCAATCCCCTCTGGCAAGCAAAGTTACGTCATTTTCACCTTTTTTCAGCACATGAGCCAGTTCGCAGCCGATTACGCCTGCTCCATAAACCAATAATCTCATAATCCATACCCTTGCCTTTCTATTTCTTTTTCGTTACCAAAAGCAGTCCGCCGAACATCCAGAGATTCCCAAGGCTGATCCAGCCCGTTGCAAGGGCGTTTGTAAGCGGCAGATTCGGAATCTTTAATATCACCGCCGCCAGCAGACCAAACAGCACCGAAAATATCCACGTCCATTTCGGAAGCGGCGTCAGCCCCTTTGCAAAGGCTCTTATCTGCGTCACATTTAAGACAAAAAAGAAAATCAAAAACAGAACCGTCGCAGGCGCAAGGAAATAAGCCAGAA
>JAMPCN010000095.1 GCA_023666125.1 Bacillus sp. (in: firmicutes)
TAAGACATATGAAAATATGTCTTTTTTTGTACGCAAAAATATGCCAAGTGGAAAAGGAGTTACTGTTATGTATCAAAATCTAAAGAAAAATATTTATCTGGGTTATAGGGGATTAAGCCTCTGGCAGATTGGCGTGATAGAGGGGATTTTTCCTGATAAGAAATAGTTTATACATTGCCTTATTATGTTAGAATTGTAATATTTGCATGGTGTATTAAATTTGACTATAGGAGGTATTTGTGATATGTTTATGCTAAAATGAAAAGTTATAATATCTGTATTTTCAAAGGGAACCGGAAGGGAAGGATGATAACTTGAACCAGAAGAACAGGAGAATGTAATGGCATGGTATACACATCTTATGCATTTCTATTTTTTACATTTATAACCATTTGTATCTATTATGCAGTGCCTAAAAAGCGGCAATGGATGATACTTTTATTTTCCAGTATTTTCTTTTATATGTGTTCGGGTCCTGTTTTTTTGGCATATATCCTCTCTGTTTCCTTTTTTACATGGTATGGCGCAAGAAAACTGGAAGAACAAAGGACTGGAAGAAAGCTTTTATTGGCTGTTTTGATATTTATCAATATTGGTATTCTGCTGATTGTAAAATGGAGCGGTATGGAACTGGCATTCGTTAATCGGCTGTTTGGAACAGCCTTGGCATGGAAGCTGGTACTGCCACTGGGAATGTCCTTTTTTACCTTTCAAAATGTATCTTATATAGTTGATATATATAGAGGGAAAGTTGCGCCGGAAAAGAACTTCTGGCATTATTTGTTATACGCATCCTATTTCCCGTATATTGTATCGGGGCCAATCAATCGCTATGAAAAAATAGGTTCTCAGCTTGTCGCCGGGCATTCTTTTGATAAAGATACTTTTTATCAGGGAATGCTTCGGATTCTTTGGGGATATATCAAGAAAATGGTCATAGCGGACAGGGCGGCGGTTTTTGTCGATGAGGTTTTCGGGCATTATTATATGTATCGTGGATTATTTATTATATTTGCCGTTCTTTTGTTTTCATTGCAGCTTTATATGGATTTCAGCGGATGTATGGATATTGTTTTGGGAGTGTCAAAGCTTTTCGGAATAGAAATGGCAGAAAATTTCCGTGTTCCTTATGGGGCAGTGACTACATCGGAGTTCTGGAGAAGATGGCATATGTCCTTAACATCATGGTTTAGAGACTATCTTTATATTCCTCTTGGTGGAAACCGGAAAGGAACGGTGCGAAAATATCTGAATATTATGGTTGTTTTTCTGTTCTGTGGAATGTGGCATGGTGCAGGCATTACCTTTTTAATCTGGGGCTTTTTGAATGGATTATATCAGGTAGTTGGCAGTATGACAGTGAAAATCAGAAAGAAAATATGTCAGATAATCGGATTGGATGAGTACAGCCATGGAGCGGTGCTTCGTAAGAAATTGATTACGGCCGTATTAATAGAATTTGCGTGGTTGTTTTTTCGGGCGGATGGATGTAAAGAAGCTTTTGTCATGTTGCGGCGTATGTTCACCGGTTGGAATCCTTGGATACTGACGGATGGAACACTGTATCAGGCAGGGCTTGACCAATGGGATTTTATGATTCTTATCGTGGGAGCTGTGGGGGTTGGATGGGTCTCGCGTGCAGGGAATACCAGGAATCTGCACAATATCTTCCGGTCACAGAGTTGGCTCTGTCAGACTTTGATTATTCTGGCGGCGCTGGTCATATGGTATTTGTTTGGCATCTATGGACCGGGATTCGATCCGGTTAATTTTCTATATTATAATTTTTGACAGAGGAATTTTGCAAGGGGGCATGGAATGTGAAAAAATGTATTAAGCTTTCAGTATGCATTATGATAGCCCTGCTGGTTTTTATAAGATTGGGGAATGTTTTAGAGGCTAACTATGACGGGAACCAGTCAATGGCGGGGTTTTATCAGATGGACAAAGATACTGTGGATGTTGTTTTTTATGGCAGCAGTCATGTATATTCGGGCGTGAATGTTATTGACCTGTGGGATGATTACGGGATTGCAGGCTATAATATGGCCGGAACCATGCAGACCTTGTGGAATTCTTATTATAATATGGAAGAAACCTTAAAATATCAGTCGCCTCGGGTGATGGTAGTGGATTTGTACGGTATCCTGATTGAAGAGGAATACTATGGTTCTACCAATGTTATTAAAAATGTAAGCAGTATGAAGTTTTCTGTTAATAAAATCAGAAATGTCTGGAATAGCGTACCACATGAGGAATTCCTGTCCTATATGCTCTCCTATCCGTTGACACATGACAGCTATAAGGAATTGACGCGGGGAAATTATGATAAAGCTGTAAATTGTGTTGGAGGGGAGTGGTATAAAGGGTATAAACCGTCATATGTAGTTACGCGGTATGATGCGCTTCCGCAAGTGAAAACAGATTTGGAGAAAAAAATGCCTACAGTGAAAAACAGAAAATACTTGGATAAAATGTGTGCGCTTGCCAAGGAGAATCATATCCGGCTGGCCTTTATTGTCGTTCCATATGAAGGGATAGGAGACGAGGATCAGATGGTGTATCAATGGGCGGAAGATTATGCGAAAGAAAACGGGGTTATGTTTTTAAACGGTAATGAGAAGTTGGAAGAAATGAAATTTGATCCAGCGCTTGATTATGCGGAGGAATCTCATTTGAACCATAACGGCGCCTGTAAATTTACAGCGTATTTGGGAGATTGGCTGATGGAGAATTACGACCTGGAAGACCATAGGGGAGATATCAGACGAGATTCATGGCAAAAATACAGTGACTGTTGGGCAGCCTGGAATCAGGATCAAGAGTTACAAGAATGTACAGATATAGAAGAATATCTTGAGAAAATTCAAAAACGGGAGGATTATACCGTAATCGTTTCGCTTGATAATCATTATAAAGAAAATTCCTATGTACGGCTTTTGGAAAGCCTGTTGGGGATGGATCCATATGGGCTGGGAAGTTCTGCATCCATTGTGCTGGAAAATGGGAAAATATTGTATCAAACACCTGATGAACCGGAATATCTATGGTATATGGAGACGAAACTGTCAGATATTGCCATCAGCAGATCTTATGATGATGCCATGATGGAAGTGCAAGTCAACAATATAAAGAAAAATAATAACTATAGTGATGTTACCATTTTGGTCTATGACAGGACACTGGATGAAGTCGCGGATGTAGTTACTTATAACAGGAATGGAGTAATGATAAGATGAGGGAACGGTGGAAGAGTTCCACATAACGCCGACTGCATGATAAAGCAGATTAATTCCCTTGAATCGGAACTCGATGTCACGCTGTTTACGCGGAAGCGCATGGGCTGACTTTGACACGTGCCGGAGAGTCTTTGGGTGGCTTAATGACGCGGCAGCATTCTGGAAGACACAATGCAAGTAAGTTGATACCTAAGCTTTATGCCAAAGCACAAACAGATAACCTCCCCAAAACAGATTCACTAAAACCCAGCCGATGCCAGTGGCAAATGCAACTGCCGGAAGTTTATAGTATGATATGAATATCCAGGATAGTATAACGCGCAGGGCAATATGACCTGCCGCACCAATAAATGGGATGGAGACTTTTTCAATGCCATCCAGGTAACCGGCAAACGTATTCCCGATAAAACAGAATGGATAGAAAAAGGCAATAATGCGCAGATAGGAGACAGCATTTTGATAGGATAAACCATCGCTATGCCCAAGAATCATAGCCGCAGCGTTTGGGGCAGCCGGATATAAAATGGCGGAGCATAGGATGCCGAGCGATAAAAGAAGAACAAAACTATCCCCAAAGCCTTTTTTTACACGGTCTTGTTTTCCGGCACCGTGATTTTGTGCAATGATAACAGATGTTGCGGCGGCGCCGCTGTCAGCGAATGAATTAGCATATCCCTCGATTCTTATTGCGGCGGTATAGGCGGCAATCATTTCTGTGCCGGCTGTATTTACGGCGCTTTGTACCATTAATTTTCCAATATATAAACTTGCCTGATGAACACTGGTAACAATGCTGAAATGAAGCGTTTTTTGCATAAGGCTCTTATCCCATCTGCAATCGTTTTTATAACATCTTAAATCCGGCAGCATTTTATGAAAAATCACAACGGAACATACGGCAGAGACAGCCTGTGAAAAAATGGTTGCCCATGCGGCTCCGGCAATTCCCATGTGCAGCGTACCGACCATATAAAGGTCCAACCCCAGGTTGATAGCAACGGAAACAAGAAGAATATATAACGAAATAGAGGTATTTCCGGTTGCGCGGAGAAGAGAGTTATATAGGTTGTAAAGAAAAACAAACGGAAGTCCAATCAGGACAATCCTAAGGTAACGAACCGTATAGTCTATGATTTCAACCGGCGTCTGCGTCAAATGCAGAATGGGTATGAGAAAAAGTACGGCAAGAATACTCATGCAGACGGTAACAAGCATCCCAAAAGTCAGCACAAGGAAATGTTCCGTACGGAATTTACCGATTTGTTTTCCGCCATATAATTCGGAAAAGATAATGGAAGCGCCGGTACATGCTCCAACAATGATAAAAATCATCAGATTCATAATGGAACTGGCAACTCCGACGGCAGAAAATTCTAATTTGCTGGCATATTTCCCAATGACAAAGGCATCAATCGTATTATAGGTCTGTTGAAGAATATTGCCCCAAATCAGCGGAACAGCCAGGCGAATCATATGGTATTTCATATTTCCATGCGTAAGTTCAGGATTTCTTTTCATCTTTCCGGTCTCCTTTATTATTTCAGGTTTGCTTTAGAAACTATTTATAGTATAATGGTAAAAATATATTGAGAAAAGCGAAAATAAATCAATAATACTTTGAGAAAATGTCAAAGGAGGGGTAATGATGGATTTGGAAAAAATGGAAACTCTTTTATGTGTGCTGGAGCGGGGAAGCTTATCGGCAGCCGCGGAAGCAATGGGGTATACGCCGTCAGGCATCAGCCGGATGATGGCGTCGCTTGAAGAGGAATTGGGATTTCCTTTATTGATTCGTACGCATGAGGGCATATGCCCGACGAAAGAGTGCGAGCAGATGCTGCCTGCCATACAAAACTTTGTACGCAGCGGAGACGATTGCCTTCTTATGGCAGGAAAAATAAAGGGTATGGAGATTGGCAATGTGGTAATTGGAACGGCATACAGCGCTTTTTATCGTAAACTTGCCGATTTGATTAAATCATTTCATGAAAAATATCCGGGCATTAAAGTGGAGATTGTATGCGGGTACAGCACAGAACTATTGGAAAATTTAAAAAGCCATCGATTAGATTTGTGCATCATCAGTAAAAGAGAGGAAGTGTCCGGGTGGATTCCCATCTGTAAAGACCCTATGGCGGCATGGGTACCCGGCGGGCATCCTTTAGCAGAAAAAGGTGGCGTGCCGCTGGAAGCGTTTGCAAGCGAACCATACATTGACACCTATCCGGATGCGGATATCGATAATGCACATATTTTTGCCGCATCAGGAATCGTACCGAATACCTGTTTTTATACCAAAGACAGTTATGCAACCTGGCAGATGGTAGACGCCGGGTTAGGCATCAGCATGAATAATAGCATAAACAGCAGGGAGTGGTATGGTAATGTCAAGGTTCTTCCATTGATACCGGAGCAAATCATAGAGATAGGCGTCGCGCATGAAAAGGAAATGTCTTTGGCTGGGAAGATGTTTTTGGAGTTTATGAAAGCAGGTGCGGAGAAACTCCCAAAAACTATTTGACATAGTAAAATATTTTAGTAAAATAATTACTAACGACCCTAAATGTCGGACAGTTTTGCAGTATGGAGGGTTTACATGGCAACAATTAAGGAAATAGCGGAAATAGTAGGGGTTTCAAGCGCGGCGGTTTCAAGGGTGCTGAATTATGATGAGGGAATCTCTGTCAGTGATGAAACGAGAGAAGCCATCTTTGCAACGGCTGAAAAGATTGGATACAAGAAGAAAGTGATTTATCCCAAAATAGAAAATGTGGCGTTGTTATGCTTTACGGATAATGAAGATGAGTTGGAGGATGTATTCTACTGCGGTGTGCGGGAAGAGCTTATGAGACAGGCGGCAAAGATGAATATCCAGTTGAGCGTTTTTGACCGAAAAGGCGGGATGGATGAGATTCCAAGAGACCTGAACGCATTTATTGCGGTAGGCTGGCTTAACCGAAAGGAAATCAATCAATTATATGGATTATGTAAAAAAGGGGTATTTATCGGAACGTCGCCGGACGAAAAGCTTTTTGATGCAGTGAAGCCAAATATGGACTCTTTTGTGACGCAGATGGTGGACTATTTTGTGGAAAAAGGTCATAAATCAATAGGATTTATCGGCGGAAGCGACCGGAACATTGACACGGGTAAACCTTCCATGGATATTCGGGAGTGGTCTTTTCGCCAGAGCGCATCCTACTATCAGCGTTTGAATGAGGACTATATACTTATTTCAGAGAAATTTACGGTGGACGACGGATATCGTATGGGAAAGGAGCTGTTGACGAAAAATCCACTGCCGTCTGCGCTTTGTGTTGCGAGTGATACTTTGGCGGTGGGAGTACTGCAGGCGTTGAATGAAGGAGGGATACAGGTGCCGGAGCAGATGGCGGTGTTCAGCATCAATGATGTAAATATTGCAAAATATCTGTCTCCGCCGCTTACGACTATCCATATAGATATCGCATGTATCTGTGAGACTGCGCTGGATTTGTTGAGGAATCGGGTATTGTATGGAGGAAAAGTTACAAAACTGGTTTTTGTGAATGGGATTCCTGTTTTTCGTAAGAGCTGTTAACAGGTTGGGAAAAAGAAAGCGTGTGCGTCGGCACACGCTTTCTTGTGTAATAGGAAATTGTTCGATGAAGTGGAAGAATGCGAAGCATTCTTCCCAAGATAATCGCGGAGCGATTTTCTTGTGTAATTTATACAAAAAATCTACTTCCAATTTGGGAGTATCGTAAAATTGAGGAAAGCAGTATTGACATTGGAGCAGTAAAATGTTATGTTTTCTTTAAGTAAATAATTTACTATAATAATAGTAAATTATTTAATTTATGAAAAGATAAGGAGCATGTATATGAAAAAGAAAATGTTAGGAATCATTTTGACTGTAGGGATGATGGGAGCTGCCTTGTCAGCGTGCGGGCAGTCGGGCGCTGCAAAGGCAACAGCGGATGCAAACGGGAATTATCTGGTAAATGGCAGTTTTGAGGAAGCTGATTTTACAGGGTGGACAGTGACTAATATTGACGACGTCACGGAAGAATTGGATATTTATGACAGGGAGACCGACTGCTTTGAAGGGGTACAGTCTCTGCATTTCTATTCCGGCAGCAGCAACGTCAATTTTTCTGCGGAGCAGAAGGTGACAGGATTGGAAGATGGCTCTTATAAGCTGACAGCGCATATTCAGGGTGAAGCGGCAGGTGATGAGACCGCATCCGTATATTTCTATGCGGTAGGCGATGGCGAAGAAGTCAGGGCGGACGGCGAATTGAATGGATATGTCAACTGGTATACGGTGGAGCTTTCCGGAATTACAGCGGCGGATGGGGAAATTACCGTAGGCGTTTATGTTTCAACGGCTCCGGGCGGATGGGGAACAATCGACGACATTACGCTTGTGAAAGAGTAAGTTCAACATGCACGGAAAGGATAGGGAAATGGATTTTATCAAAGGCATGGATATTTCTATGATAAAGGAGCTGGAATCCTGCGGAGCGTCTTATAGCTTGAATGGCAGGAGAGAGGATTTATTTCATCTGCTGAAAGTATGTGGAACCAATATGGTACGGATTCGGATATGGACAGACCCTTATGATGAAAGAGGGAATTCTTATGGAGGCGGAGAAAACGACTTGCGGACCGTGATTGAAATTGCGAAAAGAACGGTAGAAAGCGGCATGGATTTTATGCTGGATTTTCAGTATAGTGATTTCTGGGCAGACCCGGCGAAGCAGGTGAAGCCGAAGACTTGGAAGAATTTGAGCGGCGAGGCTCTTGAGACGGCGGTATACTTACATACGGCGGATACTCTTAAAGCGTTGAAGAATCAAAACTTGATTCCCACGATGGTTCAGGTTGGAAATGAGATTACAAAAGGGTTTCTCTGGCCGGACGGCAGCATAGACCGGACAGAAGACATGGCGAATCTTCTGCGGGCGGGCATCAGCGGGGTGAAACGAGAGTGTCCGAATGCGAAAATTGTACTGCACCTTGACTTTGGAACCGACAATGAGATGTACCGGCAGTGGTTTGACGGCATTGCACCATATGGGCTTGATTTTGACATCATAGGAATGTCCTATTATCCACACTGGAATGGAAACCAGGAACTTCTGCTTGCCAACATGAATGACATCAGCAGCAGATATGATAAGGATGTGCTGATTGTGGAAACATCCATAGGGTACACAACGGAAACGTTTGGGTGTAAGGGAATTGTGTATTCAGAGATTCAGGAAAAAGCAACCGGATATCCGGCGACGCAGGAGGGACAGGAGGCTTTTTTGCGGGATTTATGTAAGACAGTAAGAAGTGTGGAAAATGCAAGAGGCATCGGCATATTCTACTGGGAACCCGCCTGGCTGCCGATAGAAGGCTGTACATGGGCGAGCGAGAGCGGACGTTTGTATATGAATGATAAGGTGGAAGTAGGAAATTCCCAGGCAAACATGACTTTGTTTGACGAGCATGGAAACGCGAACAGCGCCTTAATAAATTTGCGTACAATGTGAAAAACAGGGAGGAAAATTTGATGGAACAAAGACGATGGAAAAGAATAACGATAGGTATGGCGGGTATGTTGATAACGGCAGGGCTGTTGACAGGCTGCGGTTCGGGAAAAACAGATTCCAAACTTGTCATTTGGACAAATATGAGCGTAGAAGCGGATACGATTCAGAAGTGTGCTGACGAGTGGGGCAGAGAGAATGGATATGAGGTGGAAGTCGTTCATCAGTCCCCGTCCGTACAGCAGTTTGCACAGGCTGTCAAGAGTCCGTCAGGGCCGGATGCCGTGGTAGGTATTCCGAATGACCAGCTTGCTGATTATGTTAATGCCGGATTGACAGCGGAAACGCCGCAGGAATTGTATACGGACAGTGATTTCTCGGACGCAGCGATACAGGCATGTTATGTGGATGGAAAACGATATGCGGCGCCGCTTTCAGTAGAAACAACGGCGCTGTTTTACAATACGGAGCTTGTTAAAGAGGTTCCTGCGACATGGGAAGAGTTGGTGGAACAGGCGGTCCAAAATGGCGGCGTGCAGTTTGATGCGACCAGCATCTATTATGACCTTGGATTTGTGCGTGCCTGCGGTGGGTATATTTTCCAATATCAGAACGGCGCTTATGACACCACGGATATCGGGCTTGCTAATGAGGGCGCGGTGGAAGCCTATGAATTTCTGAATGATTTATGTAATGAATATCATTTGATATCTGCAGATGTGACAGCGGATATCGCAAGGAGTAATTTCCAGAATGGAAAATGCGCCTATTATATCGGTGGACCATGGGATATTGACGGATTCAACTCCGCAGGAACGCCGTTTGCAATTTCTGAAATGCCGACATTTCACGGACAGCCTTTTGTGACCCCGGTGGGAACGCAGGTAAGTTTTGTCAGCAACAGCAGCAAGCATCAGGAGCAGGCATGGGATTTTATCAGTTATTTAATTGAAAAAGGCGCGCTGGATATGTATGAAGCAGGGGATAGGATACCGGCAAGGCTATCTGAACAGGAACTGGATGGAATACAAAGCGATGAATACACACAGGCTTTTATCGCCCAGATTAACAGCGGAGAACCGATGCCGACGGTCTCGGAAATGGGACAGCTTTGGAGTATCCATACAAATAATATCCGTTCGATGTGGTCGGGTGAACAGACGCCGGAAGAAGCAGCTAGGAACATGACGGCACAGTTGAAAGAGGCGATTGAATTGATGGATTCAGGAAAGTAGGGATGGAAATGAGAAAGAAAAAGAATATCATGGCATATACCTATCTGGCTCCGGCATTGATTTCCATATTAGCGGTGACATGTCTGCCGATTATCTACACGGTGTTCTTATCGTTTACAAATTATAATATGTATCATTTGAATGATTATGATTTTATCGGAATAGAAAACTATGTGACTGTGTTTTCGGGGAGTATCAAGAGCGTGTTTTTTCCGGTACTTGGATGGACTGTGTGCTTTGCGGTGTTCAGTACTGCGGGAGCTTATGCTATGGGGCTGATACTTGCGATTTTATTGAACAATCCGCACATGAAAGAGTCGAAGATATACAGAGCGGTATTGATTGTTCCGTGGGCGCTGCCATCCACTATTGCAATCCTGGCGTGGCAGGGGCTGTTAAACGAACAGTACGGCGGCATCAATAATCTTCTGCACGCAGTTGGGATAGCCTGGAATGTACCGTGGCTCACCAATCCGCTGTTTGCAAGGATAGGACTCATCATTGTCAATGTATGGCTGGGGTTTCCTTATATGATGAATGTGTGTCTTGGCGGTCTGCAGGCTATCTCGACGGAATACTATGAGGCGGCCAAGATGGATGGCGCGTCCGGATTTCAGTGTTTTAAAAGCATAACGCTGCCGATGGTGACGAAATTGTCCATTCCGCTGGTTATTTCTTCGTTTGCATCCAATTTTAATAATTTCGGAAATATTTATATGATTACGCAGGGTGGTCCGGCGAGGGTTGACAATCAGTTTGCAGGGTACACGGACATCCTTGCAAGTACGACTTATAAAATGACAACATGGTCTAATCGATATGAATTGTCTGCAACGTTCAGTGTCCTGATTTTTATTATCGTCGGAACTTTTACATTAATCAATATGCATCTGTCCGGCTCATTCAAGGAGGTTGACTAGATGAAGAAAGAAAAAATAACAGCCGCGGAGGCGAGAACGCTGTGGGGGAGCAGAATTGTTATCTGGCTTACTATTATTATTGTCATGTTTCCGGTAGTGTGGATTGTTATGTCCTCTTTTTCGGCAGGGGATAGTTTTTTCCTATCTTCCCTGTTCCCGGAAAAATTCAGCGCAGAGCATTATGTGACCCTGTTTCGGGAAACTGATTTTCCCATATGGGTACTCAATTCTTTGAAGTTTTGCTTTATCGTTGCCATGATTCAGCTAATATTGACCTCACTGGCGGCCTATGCCTTTGCGCGGCTTCGCTTCGTGGGGCGAAAATACGGGCTGATGTCGCTGCTTGTGCTGCAGGTATTTCCAAACAGCATGGCTGTGGCAGGATATTATATCCTAATCTATAAATTCGGGCTGGTTGACAGCAGTATTGCGTTGATTTTCGTACTGGCAGGGGGCAGCGCTTATAATATCTGGCTGTTAAAATCATATATTGACGGACTTCCCGTGGAGCTGGACGAGGCGGCAATGGTAGACGGGGCAAATCAGTTTCAGGTGTTTTATAAGATTGTTCTGCCGCTGGCGATGCCGCAGCTTGCCGTTATTTTTCTATTTTCTTTTATTGCCACATACAGCGAATATGTGATTACCTCTATCTTTTTGCAGACGCCCGGAAAGATGACGCTTGCATTGGGATTGCAGTCATTTATCAGTGACCAGTTTGCTGCGCATTGGACATTGTTCTCAGCGGCGGCGGTTCTTTCATCCCTGCCGGTCATGATAGTATTCATGTGCCTGCAACGGTTTATTCAGAATGGATTGGTGGCAGGAGGGGTGAAAGGGTGATGAGACCGTGGTGTAGCAGGCACTGCCGTTCTTTCTGCAATGTTTTACTGTTATGGCATGAAAAGATATGATATAATGATTGCCAGAGAAAAACAAGCGACGCGAAGCGGCATTTGTTTTTTGGCAATCATTAACGAGCAAATGTCCGATGAAATCGGACAAAGAGCGCTGAAAGCGCGGGTTTGCAAGTTTATGATATAATAAAGTACGCAGAGGAGTTTATAGGAACAGAGAGGCAGGTGTTGGCATAATGGGGTTTATCTTTAACCGCAAAAAGAAGGTTTCCAAAGATGGAACGAAAGTGGATGTTATTAAGTACAGGGAGGATGACAATCGAACATGGGAACCGGTCACGGAGTCGGGAAAGTATCTGGAGGAAATGACAGAATATATTAGTGGAATATTTCCATGCCAGAAAGAGACGCCCTTTGTTTTTCATGAGATAGTGTCGGATATTGTACATATAGATGTTAATATTATTCCGCCTGATAACGGCAGGGATTACTATGTGTTATGGACGAGCGGGATGAGCGATTTGCCGATGACGCTTCCCGATGGAGATTATGATAAGGGAGATTATGAGAGAGCTGAACTTTTCCAGTTTCTGCCGAAAGACTGGAAAATTGGAGGAGTTGGTGAAAGTGCAGAGAAGTTGGGTGATGCATATTATTGGCCGATTAGATGGTTAAAATATCTTGCCAGATTTCCTCATGAATATAAAACATGGCTTGGAACGGGGCATACGCTTCCAAACGGAGAGGATTATGCTGCGCTTGGGGAAGGAACGGAGATGGGCGGTTTTTTCTTTTTGCCGGTTGTTGGTTTGGGAGAGGCATATCCGGGCGTCGCTGATCTGGTCTGTAAGGATGGCGCCAGGATTAATTTTTTGTGGGCGATTCCCATGTATAAAGAGGAAATTATGTATAAATTGGAGGAAGGATTTGAACCAATGATGAACTTATTGACAGAAGTAAATTTCCCGAGGGTGCTTGACCCGAAGCGGGGAAAGATAATTTGAGAATGCTCAGCGCGCATCCTTTGTTAGTAAGAGATGGTTCCTGCCTTATTTCATGATGTGTCGTAAGTGCCAATTTTACGGGCTTTGCGGCACATTTGCTATTCTATCCTGGTTCATCTGAAAGTGTGGTTTTTGAGGAAAATGGTGTAGTAGAGCAATGCTGCATACAGGGAAGCCGTGATTGACAATATGGCATATTTGCCATATGCTGAATATGGAAGTTGAATTGGAGATTACAATGGATAAATTTGAGGTAGAATTTTATACTAAAGAAAACGGTGAAAGAAAATGAGTGAATTGCAGGAACTTTTGAAAGAACAATTACAGGATGATGATTT
>JAMPCN010000096.1 GCA_023666125.1 Bacillus sp. (in: firmicutes)
CTGCAAAAACGGCAAGAAGCCGCGCTACGCAAGCAATTTTACCGCTTCGTGGAACAATATTAAATGTGGAAAAGGCAAGGCTTGACAGAATTTATGCGAATGAAGAAATCAAAGCTATGATTACTGCATTCGGAACAGGCATTCATGATGAGTTTGATATTACAAAGCTTCGTTATAATAAAATTATCATTATGACGGATGCCGACGTGGATGGTGCGCATATCGCAACGTTAATGCTTACTTTTATCTATCGTTTTATGCCGGAGCTTATCAGGCAGGGGCATGTATATCTGGCGAAACCGCCTTTATATAAACTTGAAAAAAACAGACAGGTATGGTATGCCTACAGTGATGAGGAATTAGATCAGATTCTTTCTGAAGTAGGGCGTGACCAGAATAATAAGATACAGCGTTATAAAGGTCTGGGAGAAATGGATGCCGACCAGCTTTGGGATACCACTATGGATCCGGAGAAACGTATCTTGCTCCGCGTCAATATCAACGAGGAAGAAGAATCTGAAATAGACCTTACATTTAATACGTTGATGGGCGATAAGGTAGAACCCCGCCGTATTTTTATTGAGGAAAATGCAAAGTTTGTTAAAAATCTTGATATTTAATTATATTTAAATTTAGATATATTTAAGTGAAATATTTAGGTTAAATAAGGTCGGATAGAAACCGGAATGATTTTCGGTGAAAGGAATTAGACTAAAATGGATGAGCGTATATTTGACAAAATTGAAGAAGTAGACCTTAAGAAAAAAATGGAAGATTCTTACATTGATTATGCTATGAGCGTTATTGCAGCAAGAGCGCTTCCTGATGTAAGAGACGGTTTGAAACCGGTACAGAGAAGAGTTCTGTATTCCATGATTGAATTAAATAACGGTCCTGACAAACCGCACAGAAAAAGCGCGCGTATTGTCGGTGATACAATGGGTAAGTATCATCCTCATGGTGATAGTTCCATTTATGGAGCCCTCGTTAATATGGCGCAGGAATGGTCTACCCGTTATCCGTTAGTAGACGGTCATGGAAATTTTGGTTCCGTAGACGGTGACGGCGCTGCCGCAATGCGTTATACGGAAGCGCGTTTAAGTAAAATTTCCATGGAACTGCTTGCAGATATCAATAAAGATACGGTTGATTTTGCACCAAACTTTGACGATACGGAAAAAGAACCTGTCGTGCTGCCAAGCCGTTATCCAAATCTGTTAGTAAACGGCACTTCCGGTATTGCGGTCGGTATGGCAACTAATATTCCGCCTCATAATTTACGTGAAGTGGTAAATGCCGTTGTTAAAATTATAGACAATCAGGTGCAGGAAAACAGAAAAACGGATATAGAAGAAGTATTGGAACTTGTAAAAGCTCCTGATTTTCCTACCGGCGGCGTTATTCTCGGTACAAGAGGCGCGGAAGAAGCATACCGTACCGGACGCGGTAAGGTAAGAGTGCGCGCCGTGACAAACATTGAAACAATGGAAAACGGAAAGAGTCGTATTATTGTAACGGAACTTCCCTATATGGTAAATAAGGCAAATCTGATTTTAAAGATTGCCGATATGGTAAAACTGAAAAAAATCGACGGCATCACAGACCTCCGTGATGAGACAAATCGCGAGGGTATGAGAATTGTTATCGAGCTTAGAAAAGACGCTAATGCAAATATTATTTTAAATCAACTTTATAAGCATACACAGTTACAGGATTCTTTCGGTATTATTATGCTGGCTCTTGTCAACCAGGAACCAAAAGTCATGAATCTTTTGGATATGCTTGGCTATTATTTGGAGCATCAAAAAGATGTTGTTACCAGAAGAACGAAATATGATTTAAATAAAGCGGAAGAACGAGACCATATTTTACAGGGATTGTTAATTGCTCTTGATAATATCGATGAAGTAATTCAGATTATTAGAGGCAGCCAGACAACCCAGATTGCAAAAGAAAGGTTAATGGAACGTTTTGCTCTTACCGATGCACAGTCACAGGCAATCGTGGACATGCGTCTGCGGGCTTTGACAGGTCTGGAAAGAGAAAAACTTGAAAACGAACATAAAGAATTATTGGCAAAAATTGCAGAATTAAAGGCAATTTTGGCAGATGAAAAATTATTGCTTGGCGTTATTAAAGAAGAAATGCTGATGATTGCCGAAAAGTTTGGCGATGACAGAAGAAGTAAAATCGGTTATGACGTATACGATATCAATATGGAGGATTTAATTCCGAGAGATAATACGATTATCGCTATGACAAGTTTGGGTTATGTCAAGAGAATGACAGTAGATAATTTTAAGGCGCAGCACCGTGGCGGTAAAGGAATCAAAGGGATGCAGACGATTGAGGAAGATTACATAGAAGACCTTCTGATGACGACAACGCACCATTATCTGATGTTTTTTACCAATTTCGGAAGAGTTTACCGTTTAAAGGCGTATGAAATTCCGGAAGCCGGGCGGACGGCGAGAGGAACTGCAATTATTAATCTTTTGCAGTTAAATCCGGGTGAGAAAATTTCGGCTATGATACCGATTAAGGACTATGAAGAGAATAAGAATTTATTCATGGTTACCAAAAAAGGCATTGTAAAGAAAACTTCCATTCTGGAATATAGTAATGTTAGAAAAAAAGGTCTTGCGGCTATCAATCTTCGTGAAGATGATGAACTGATTGAAGTAAAATCAACGGATGCAGATACGGAAATTTTCCTTGTGACAAAACAAGGTATGTGTATCAGATTTAAGGAAACCGACGTCAGGGCAACCGGAAGAACATCTATGGGTGTTATTGGTATGAATTTATCCGATGGGGATGAAGTTATCGGTATGCAGTTAGACCATCAGGGAGATTCTCTCTTGATTGTATCCGAGAACGGTCTTGGAAAACGGACTTATCTGGATGAATTCAGCGTACAGCATCGCGGCGGTAAGGGTGTGAAATGTTATAAAATTACCGAAAAGACCGGACAGGTAGTCGGCGTAAAAGCTGTTAATGACGACCATGAAATTATGATGATTACCACAGAGGGCGTTATTATCCAACTGCGGATGGAAGATATCTCAACGCTTGGGCGTATTACATCCGGCGTCAAGATGATGAATCTGGAAGAGGATGTCAAAGTCGCTAAAATTGCCAAAGTAAGGGAAAAAGTAAGCGATGGCAGCCAGGAATTTGAAAATATTGACGACGCAATGGAAGATATTCCGGAAGAAGAGCGATATGCTAACATTCCGGATGATGATGAAGAAGTAACGCTGCCGCAAGAGAAAGAGGAAGAATAATGTGAAAAATAAATTATTTCACAGAATAAAAGAGATGCTGCTGTGTGGCATCTCTTTTTTCAGAAATGGGGTTTCATAAAAATGCTAAGATTGACGGAAAGGCATAGTAATAAATATGAATAACGGTATGTATGATAAAATCAACCGGAATAAAACAGGAAAAAAAGACACGAAATTTGGAGTAACCGTTATGATTATACTTATCATAGCGGCTGTTATTATTGCTTCTTTCGCCTGGTCGTTTGGGTTCCGTTACCGGTTTTCCCATTTTTTACAACAATTATCAAACTGCACTTCCTATGCTTTGAAAGAAGATTCTCTTACCGTAGAATTGAATGGAAAATTATATCAACTGGCGGATGATAACACGCAAGGCATTTTTAATTACATAACGCTTAACGATTATGGTAAGGAAAGTAAAGAGACGCCCGACAAAGAGCCTGTTACTCTCGATTATGGAAACGGTGCGGTGATAAAATTATGGAACGTTCCGGCGGATAGCTATACAAACAGCAGTGGGCTTTTTATATATTATGAGGACATGGATGGAAATTCTTATTCTTATATCAATTATAAAATGACCCTTGAAACGATTGTCACGCGGTATCTGCTTTATAATAATATAGAGGTAATAGAAAATTAATAATGATGCAGTCAGAAAGGAATAAAAACTATTATGAAACTGGCGGTTATTGGAGATATTCACAGTAATTATATAGCCTTGGAAACCTGTATTAACCACGCGTTAGACAAAGATGTAGACGAATTTCTTTTTCTCGGTGATTATATCAGCGACTGCCCCTATCCGCAAAAAACAATGCAGATTATATATGAAATGCATAAAAATTACATATGTTATTTTATCCGTGGAAACAGGGAAGATTATATGTTAAACCATAGAAAAAATTCAAAAGAAAGATGGACATATTCTTCGGCAAGCGGGAACCTTTTATATACATATGAAAATCTTACCGAAAAAGATTTAGATTTTTTTGAAAGTTTAGATATTCAGGGAATTTACAGGAAAGATGGATATCCTGTTTTCCGATATTGTCACGGTTCTCTTACATCTTCTTCGGAACTGTTACTTCCGAATAATAAAAACATGGAATCCGTTATGGAAAATCTGGATGTGGATTTGCTGGTAAGCGGGCATACGCATATACAGGAAAGCAGAATGTATGGAAATAAAAAATTGATTCATCCCGGTTCCGTCGGTATTCCCTGGTATCATGGCGGAAAGACACAATATATGATTCTGCATGGAACAGGTGCAGGATGGGAGGAGGAATTTTTCCAGCTGGAATATGATGTAAATACGATAAAAAGAGATTTTGATACGTCCGGTTTGAGTGAAAAAGCGCCTTATTGGGTGAAATTAAACAAGCATGTACTGGATACGGGAGAAGATTATACGGCGCCCTGTTTAAAACTTGCCATGAAGTTGTGTGAAGAAGCCGAAGGCAGCGTAAAGTGGCCGGATATTCCGGAAAAATACTGGGAAGAGGCGGCGAAAGTATTTGGGGTAATATAATAATGGAGGGTAGTGTGAAAAATAAATTTTTCACACGCGAATTTGTGCCTTGCGGCAGCAAATGTCGCAGGCTGAGAGAAAGGCATGGTAATTAATATGAAATCATCAGAAGAATTAAGGAATAATCTGCGGGCAATCAACCATAAAAGTTATCCCGCTTATAAATCATTGGCGGGAAGTTATTCGTTTGGAAAGTACATGTTAAATATTGAACATGTGCAGGGAGACCCTTTTGCGGCGCCGTCCAGGCTCAGCGTGAAAGTCAGTCATAAAACTGCGGGGTTTCCGGCGGCGTATTATGAGACGAAGTGGAATAAAATGGCATTGGAGGATTATTTGATACGCCGTTTTCATAAACAGGCGGATAAATTCTGTTTTCAGGCAAAAGGTTCAGGAAAGAGCGGTATCATCACCGTAAGCAAATGTGGTCAGGAAGTTCTGGAAAGAACAGCATGCGAGGTGACGGCGGAGGAGATTACCGTGCGTTTTGAAGTGGGCTTTCCGGCAAACGGGCGAACTATTAACGCCGTGGAACTGGAAAAAATTTTATTTGATTTTATTCCCGTCTGCGTGGAACAAAGCCTGTATTACGCGAAAACGCCGAAAGAAGAACTGGAAAAGACAATTTTTTTGGCGGAGGACCAGCATTTTATCAGGGAAGAGATGAAAAAACAGGATATTGTCGCTTTTATAGCGGACGGTTCCATTCTGCCGAGGGAAAGCGGCGTATCGGATAAACCGTTGAAAGACGGCGTTTCTTTCCAAACGCCCGAAGAGATGGCGGTTACTTTGAAGCTTCCTCATAAAGGGGAGTTAAAAGGCATGGGCATTAAAAAAGGCATCACCTTAATTGTGGGCGGTGGTTATCACGGAAAGTCTACGCTTTTAAAGGCATTGGAAAGAGGCGTTTATAATCATATCGCCGGAGACGGCAGGGAGTATGTGATAACGGATGAAACCGCGCTAAAGCTCCGTGCGGAGGACGGCAGGAAGATTACCAATACGGATATTTCTCTTTTTATCAACCATCTGCCAAACGGGAAAGATACACATAAGTTCTGTACATTGGATGCCAGCGGAAGCACTTCGCAGGCGGCGAATATTATCGAGGGAATAGAAGCGGGCGCGGAACTTTTTCTGATAGACGAGGATACTTCGGCGACAAACTTCATGGTGCGGGATGAGTTGATGCAGCGGATTGTGGCAAGAGAAAAAGAGCCGATTACGCCTTTTTTGGAGCGCGCAAAAGATTTATATGAAAAAGCCGGTATCTCTACGATTTTAGTAGTTGGAAGCTGCGGTTCTTATTTCTATATAGCAGATAGAATCATTCAGATGGATTCTTATCGGGCTTTGGACATTACGGAAGAAACGAAGAAAATTTTAGAAGATTATTCGGCTGGTGTCCTGTCAAAGCCTGAATTTTCCGCGCCGGACTTTCATTTGCCGTCGGATAAAAGAAAAATCGATTTATCCGGTACTGTGCAGAAGCGGAAAAATTACCGTGGAAACGGTTATGTGGAAGAACGCCTGAAAATCAAAAGGATGGGAAAAACGGCGTTTTCGATTGGAAAAGAAAATCTGGATTTGCGTTATGTAGAGCAGATTGTGGATGAGGAACAGACCCAGACGCTCGCTTATCTTCTGCGCTATGCGAAAGAGCATTATGCGGAAAGTGAAAGCGACGTCAAAAGCATTGTTAAGGCGTTAGAAAACATATTAAGGACAAAAGGATTGGCGGGTATCTGCGATAAAGGTAATGTTCCGTCGGGGCTTGCCATGCCGAGGGTGCAGGAGATTTTCGCATGTTTTAACAGGTATTGACAATGATTGATAAAGTCGATAACTCAATATAATAAAGGGAATAAAAAGCTAAGGAAAATAAAAATAGCTGCCGATAATCTTATCATATTATACACTTTAAAAAATACCGAACCGAAAACAGGAAGTTTTCGGGGGGGGGTAGAGCATGATTTCCATTAAATCCAATATGCTTGCAATGAATGCAAATAGGCAATTTGGAATCAATAACAAAAAAGATGCAAAATCGGTAGAAAAACTTTCATCCGGTTATTCTATTAACCGTGCCGCGGATAATGCGGCGGGTCTGGCAATTTCCGAAAAAATGCGCAGGCAGATTCGGGGATTGACACAGGCGTCCGCAAATGCGCAGGACGGTATCTCTATGGTTCAATCTGCGGAAGGTGCGTTAAACGAACTTCATGCCATGTTACAGCGTGCGAATGAATTGTCCGTAAAAGCGGCAAACGGCACATGGCTGGAAGATGACAGAGACATGATAGACGCAGAATTACAGCAGCTAAAAAACGAAATTAATACGACTGCAAAACATACGGTATTCAATGAAATCCGACTGTTTCCGGAGGACGGCATTATGCCCGGGGCATCTTCATCGGAAACTTTTAATTATACGTTTTATTTTGATGCGGTGAATGGTTCCTATCATGTGGAAAGTATGAATGATATTGCACAGGGCGTAAACCGCGCTGCCGTAAATCCTACGTCGGACGGAAAAGACTTAGCAAATTATATTGCGCAAAATATGATTCCCAATGCGGCAAAACAGATATTTGACACATTTCCATCTATTGCGAATGATATCGGAAATGGTCAGATGGATATTAAAATAACGGTAACAAATATTGATGGTAAAAATAGTGTATTGGCACGAGCCGGATACCGATATTATACCAGTGGCGGTACGACTAAAAGAGGATTTGATTTAACAATAGAAGTAGATTCTGCTGATTTTGTTGCGGCGGACGCAAGCGGAACCGGCAGCAGGGTAACGGAATTATATTCCACCATTGCGCATGAATTTATGCACTCGGTTATGCAGTATACGATGACGGATGGCATGAGCGGCAGAAATGGAGATAAGTTTCCGGAATGGTTTGTAGAGGGAACGGCGCAGCTTTCGGGCGGCGGTTTTCCTACAAACTGGAATAATGATTTAATTTCTTATATACAGCATTTGAGCAATGAAAATGACAGCAGTCAGGACGCTAATATTACGAATTATTTAAAAAAATATACGGCAGCCAGCAGACCGTACGGACATGGTTATCTGGCAGCGGCTTATGCAGGTTATCTGGCAAATGGAAAAGGCGCGGTAACAGCAGAAAATATTGCCACCGGAATGGATAAGATTTTTGCCGACCTTATTGGTGGTAAAAAATTTGCCAACGCGATAAAAGATAACACAGGGTATAGCGTGAATGATTTAAATCAAAATCTATTTAAAAACGGCGATGCCGATTTGGTTGAGTTCGTTAGAAAACTGACTTATGCTTCCCGAGGCAATGGAGCAAATGGTGCAGGTTCTATTATTACAACCGGATTGAATGTTGGCGGAATGGGCATTTTAGGAGGAAACTCTATACCAACTCCAAACCCAGGACCTAATCCGAACCCCGGACCGGGACCAAATCCTAATCCTGGACCAAATCCAACCCCAACCCCCACAGGCGGTCGTAAATCGGTTGATTTACAAGTTGGAGCGGATTCAGGGCAGCATATTAGATTGGAACTTTATCGGATGGATACCGTGGCTCTTGGTCTGGAGGATACGAATGTAAAGACACAGGAGTCGGCAGGAGACGCCATAGATGAAATCAAAGAGGCAATCAGGCGCGTCAGCACCGTCAGAAGCAGTTATGGCGCGGTGCAGAACCGTTTGGAACATACCATTGCGAATCTTGATAATATTATCGAAAATATTACGGCGTCGGAATCTTTAATACGAGATACGGATATTGCCAAAGAAATGGTGACGCATTCCAATCAGCAGATAATGCTGCAAGCGGGGCAGTCTGTTTTATCACAGGCAAACCATGCTTCCGATATAATATTATCTCTTTTGGCATAGAGAACAAATGTATTGTTAGTATTCCGATAGTAAATATGATAGGCTGAAAGAAAGGCATGGTTAATGGAATGGGAGAAATTGTGAAAGTGTCCTGCCCGTCCTGTCAGGCGGAATGGGAATGTTTTATAGGCTGCGGTTTGCAGCACGGAGATTTGAAGCGGATAGCGGATTTGGATATCTATCCGAAAAGTATAAAGCACGAAATAAAAGAATATGCCATGCAGACGGAAATGCCCTTATTTAACTTTCATTTCCAGTTGTCATACTGCGCTCATTGCAACAGCATAGAGAGCGTTCCGGTTCTGCATATCCATGAAAAAGATACGGATTATATCGGCGTCTGCAAAAAGTGCGGTGAAAAAACGAAGCTGATAAAATCCGTATCTCATATGAAATGCCCGGTTTGCCGGAAAGAGTTTTTACAATCGCAAGACGTTGGGCGGTGGGATTAGCTATTATGACTATTTTTGTATATAGATAAAAGCGGTTGTATTATACTATCTTTTCAAAATCATCAGCGCCATGTTTGCACCACGGGCAGACAAAGTCGGGCGGTAGTTCTTCTCCCTCATAGACATAACCGCATACGGTACATCTCCATCCCTTTTTGGCAGGAGCAGCTTCTGTATTCGGCTTCGGCTTTACAAATTCATGATAATAAGAGTAGGTCATTGATTTTTCATCGGAAAGAACCTCTGCGTCTGTTACTTCGGCAAGAAACATCATATGGGTATCTAAATCGTAAGAATTTAATACCTTGCAGTCAAAATAAGCGTTCGTATGTTCAGTCAGATATGGAAGTTCCTGTTTCGTGAGTGCAAAAGGAACGCCGACAAACTTATCAGCTTCTCTGCCGCTCTGGAATCCGAAATTCTGAAAAAGAGAAAACGGCGCGGATTCCGAAAGGACGGAAATGGAGACCATTCCTGCTTTCTGGATTAATTCGCAGGTCAGATTTTGTTTATTTACTGCAAGAATAATGCGTTTCGGATTGTCCGCTACCTGTGTGACGGTATTGATAATACATCCGTTCATTTTTTGTTCCGCTTTTGTAGCGGCAACGAAAAGACCATAGGATAATTTGAAAAATGCTTGTGTGTTCATGTACATACCTCCTTATAGGGATATCATAGCACAATGGATAAAGAAAGTCACTTATTCTAAATGATGTTTTGATTAGTATGGTGGGTATTGGCTTTTTTTATTCTCAAAAGATTCATGCCTTTGCTTGTTTTCTCTTTTTGCAAGGTTTATAATTTTTGTTGACAGAAAGGGCATGATGAATATGAATTTTACAAGCGCAGAAGAAAAAAGAACCTATATGTTGGAAACGCCAGTCAGGAAACTGGTGTGTACATTGGCGGGACCTACCATTTTAAGTATGCTGATTACCTCTTTTTATAATATGGTAGACACTTTTTTCGTGGGAAAGTTAAATACACAGGCGACGGCGGCGGTTGGCGTGGTCTTTTCTTTGATGGCGATTATTCAGGCGGTTGGCTTCTTTTTCGGACATGGTTCCGGGAATTACATATCCAGAAAACTGGGGGCAAAAGAAACGCAGGAAGCGGAGAAGATGGCGTCAGTCGGATTTTTTTCCGCGTTTATCGCGGGTGTTGTTTTGATGGCGGTATGCCTGATTTTCGTAAAACCGCTTGCCTATGCTTTAGGCTCCACCGAGACGATACTGCCGTATACGGTTACTTATCTGTGGATAATCTTACTTGGCGCGCCTGCCATGACTTCTTCTTTGGTGTTGAATAACCAGATGCGTTTTCAAGGAAGCGCATTCTATGCAATGATTGGTATTGTTTCCGGCGCAGTGCTGAATATGATTCTTGACCCGATTTTGATTCTCGTTTGTAATTTAGGGATAGCAGGAGCGGCGATGGCGACGACTATCAGCCAGTATGTCAGCTTTATTCTTCTGATTATCATGGTAAGAAGAGGCGGCAACGTACAGATACGTTTCAGCAATTTTAAGCCGAGTGTTCATTTTTATAAAGAGATGATAAGAGGCGGAACGCCGTCTTTGTGCAGACAGGGGCTTGCAAGTCTGGCGACCATCTGCTTAAACCATACGGCGGGTATGTATGGGGATGCCGCAATCGCGGGTATGTCTATCGTGTCGAGAATCGCCATGTTTGCGAACTCTGCTCTGATTGGATTCGGACAGGGATTTCAGCCGGTCTGCGGTTTTAATTACGGCGCCGGAAAATATAAAAGAGTACTGGAGGCATTCTGGTTCTGCGTAAAATATGCCTTTCTATTTCTTATCGCGGTGGGCATTGCGGGCTTTATTTTTGCGCCGGAGCTGGTGTCCTTATTCCGAAAAGGGGATGCGGACGTAATTGCCGTCGGAACGGCGGCGCTGCGTTATCAGGTAGTCGTATTTCCATTGAATGCATGGATTGTCATGTGTAATATGATGTTACAGTCTATCGGTAAAGGATTAAAAGCGTCTATTGTGGCATCGGCGAGGCAGGGGCTTTGCTTTTTGCCGTTAATATTGATACTGCCGCGGTTTTTAGGATTGACGGGCGTTGAAATTTGCCAGGCGGTTTCCGATGTGTTGACGCTTTTCATATCCGTTCCGATTGGACTTAGTGTGATTCATGAAATGAAGAAAGAAGTAAACGAATAGAGAAAGCGCAGGGTTATAGCCCTACGCTTTTTGAGGCAAGGTAAGCGGAAAAATTAAAATTTCTAAGATTCATGCGAGTGCTTTTTTTGAATGGAACCCCTAACTTTTTCATAGATAAGAAGAAATAGCAAAGGGTTCCGACGACGAAAAAAGAGTAAGTGATTCCGGAAGCGTTTTTATATAGGCAGAATGTGTAAAAAAGTGCGTAAAGCATACTGGCGGGAGCAAAGAAAGAGACCTGGCTTTTCATTTGCTTTGTCATCGGTGTTTGGGAAAAAGTTTTCACGTTTTGTTCGTTCATTTTGTATCCTCCTCGTCTTTTGTATATTGAATGATGTCTCCCGGCTGGCAGTCCAAGGCTTTGCAGATTGACTCCAGCGTAGAGAAACGGATTGCTTTCGCTTTATTGTTTTTTAAGATAGAGAGGTTGGCAAGCGTGATATCGACTTCATTTGACAGTTCCGTCAGGCTCATTTTACGCATCGCCATCATAACATCCAGATTGATAATAATCGCCATTGTTTTTGCTCCTTTTCTCTATATTGTTAAGTCATTTTCCAGCTTGTAGGTGACCGCCCTGTCAAATACCTGCGCAAGCACTTTGCTGAACAGCCCTGCAATCACAAACACCAGAATCAGGATGAAAACGGCGGGCGTTATATAGATGAAGAGGCGGCATGCCATAATCACGGAGATGAAAAAGCTGTAGACGCTCATTCTTTCAAGGCTTGTTACGTTCTCCCTGATAAAGCAGTCGTCGTTTATGACGGAGCGAAACATTTTGCGCAGTTCGCCGATAATGAGAACGGCGAAGATGCCTGCGAGGAAAAAGACAACCAGCAGGGAATAATAATTATTTCTGAAATAGGAATTATATTTTCCATAAAAACGGATGCTAAACGGCAGAGTGACGATAACAAGCATACCTGAGTAGTACATAAAGTCCAGCATATATTTTGTGAACAGGGTAATTTTATCTTTCATAAAAGCCTCCTTTTATCATGCTTTTTCTTATCCTTTTCCATAATATAGCACAACAAATTTCGATTGTCAACAAATATTTATTGAAAAACAATAAAACTTTATTTTTTTGCAATAATGTAAATAAGTATATTATATCTATAAGGATAAATGGCAGGGCGGGAAAGTTCTGGAAAACGCAAGTTTTACTTTTTTTATAATAAAAAATGCAAGATTTTCAGGGTAACTGCAACACCTATTGAAATGCCGAAAAGCAACACCT
>JAMPCN010000097.1 GCA_023666125.1 Bacillus sp. (in: firmicutes)
GGGGGCGGGGAGCCGTTAATGGTTGGCAATACCATGATAGGCGCCTTGGGCGTATCCGGCGGCACTGCGGCACAGGATACGGAGCTGGCAGCCTATGGAAAAACGATATTAAAGGAGGTAATTACGTGGCTGTAGATGAGAGCATGGTTCGTGATATTGTACAAAAAGTCATGGCCAATATGCAGATATCCGGTTCGGTAGAGGGTATGCACGGCGTATTTAAAGATATGAATGATGCGATTGCGGCGTCGATTGAAGCGCAGAAAACGGTGCGAAATCTGACATTGGATCAGAGAGAAAAAATTATTTCCGCAATCCGGAGAAAAACACATGAAAATGCTGAAATCATCGCCAATATGGGTGTCAATGAGACCGGCATGGGAAATGTGGGCGATAAGATTTTGAAACATCATCTGACTGCGGATAAAACGCCCGGCACGGAAGATTTAAGTACGATTGCATGGTCGGGGGACAGAGGACTGACACTGGTGGAAATGGGGCCTTTCGGGGTCATCGGCGCGATTACGCCCGCTACAAATCCGTCGGAAACGGTTATCTGCAATTCCATCGGCATGATTGCGGGAGGCAATACCGTAGTATTCAATCCCCATCCGAATGCGAAGAAAACAACAATTTTTACGATTAATATGATTAACGAGGCTTCTTTGGAAGCCGGCGGGCCTGATAACGTAGCCGTGACGGTGGAAGTGCCGACGATGGATTCCAGCGCGGTGATGATGAAACACCCGGCGATTCCGCTTTTGGTGGCGACAGGCGGCCCCGGCGTGGTAACGGCAGTTCTTTCTTCCGGAAAGAGAGCAATCGGCGCAGGTGCAGGAAATCCGCCCGCATTGGTGGACGATACCGCAGATGTACGCAAAGCGGCACAGGATATTGTAAACGGCTGTACGTTTGATAATAATCTTCCCTGTATCGCGGAAAAAGAGATTGTGGCACTAGACAGCATTGCCGACGAACTGATGAACTACATGATTCAGGAGAACGGCTGTTATCTGGCAAGCAAAGAGATTCAGGATAAACTGGCGCAGACCGTGATTACGCCCAAGGGCGCGCTGAACAGAAAATGCGTGGGAAGGAGCGCAAGAGCGTTGTTGTCCATGGTGGGTGTGGAAGTCGGACCGGAAATCAGATGTATCGTATTTGAAGGGCCGAAAGAGCATCCGCTTATCGCAACAGAGCTGATGATGCCGATTCTTGGCATGGTCAGGGTTAAAACCTTTGAAGAGGGCGTAGAGACGGCGGTATGGTTAGAGCATGGAAACCGCCACTCCGCACATATTCATTCCAAAAACGTGGATAACATTACGACATACGCCAAGGCGATTGATACGGCGATTCTGGTAAAAAATGGACCAAGCTACGCGGCATTGGGATTTGGCGGCGAGGGGTACTGTACTTTCACTATCGCCTCCAGAACCGGCGAGGGCTTAACGAGCGCACAGACATTTACCAAGAGGAGACGCTGCACGATGTCGGACAGCTTATGTATCCGTTAAAAATGTGAAAAACAAGTTTTTCACATGCAAATATTGTACCTGCGGCGCAATATTTGCAGATTGAGAAAATGAGAAATTGAACAAGGAGGAGAGAAGATGGCAGTAAATGAGCAGGAAGTGGAACAGATTGTAAAACAGATTCTGCATCAGATGTCCGGCGTTGAGGGCTACGCGCCGTCGGCTGCATCTGCGGTGGGAAACGTAAGCAGTGCAGGCATTCCGGCTGTGGCGCATGTGGCGATGCTGACGGAGTTAGAAAAATTTGAAGTAAAAGAATACCCTATGCCAACTGTCGGAGATGATGATATACTGGTTAAAGTAGAGGGCTGCGGCGTCTGCGGAACCGACGCGCATGAATTTAAGCGCGACCCGTTCAGTTTGATTCCGGTAGCGCTCGGACATGAGGGAACCGGTGAAATCGTTAAAATGGGTAAAAACGTGAAAAAGGACAGCGCCGGTAAAGACCTGCATCTGGGGGATAAAGTCGTTACCTGTATGATTTTTAAGGACGACCCGGATATCACGATGTATGATTTGAATAAGCAGAACGTTGGCGAGGCGGACGTATATGGACTTTTGCCGGATGATGATGTGCATTTAAACGGCTGGTTTTCCGATTACATACTGATTCGCGGCGGCTCCACCGTTTTCAATGTCAGCGACCTCGATTTGGATTCCAGAATTTTAATCGAGCCGTGCGCGGTTTTGGTGCATGCGGTAGAACGTGCGAAAACAACCGGAATTTTGCGTTTTAACAGCCGCGTTGTCGTACAGGGATGCGGACCGATTGGCTTGATTTGCATTGCGGTGCTTCGTACGATGGGAATAGAGAATATTACGGCGGTTGACGGCAATCAGATGAGACTGGATTTTGCGAAAAAACTTGGCGCTTCCCATACGGTAAGCTTTAAAGATTTTCAGGGAATTGAAGCACTTGCAGGCGGCGTAGCGGCGTCGTTTGACGGACATCTGGCGGATTTTGCATTCCAGTGTACAGGCAATCCCGCGGCACATGCCAATATTTATAAGTTTATCCGTAACGGCGGCGGGCTTTGTGAACTGGGATTTTTCGTAAACGGCGGCGACGCAACGATTAACCCGCATTTCGATATGTGTTCCAAAGAGATTACGTTAGTAGGTTCGTGGGTATACACGCTGCGCGACTACGCTACGACGTTTGATTTCTTAAAGAGGGCAAAAGGAATCGGACTTCCGCTTGCAGAGCTGATTACGCATAAGTATCCGTTAGAACAGATTAACGAGGCGTTAAAGACCAATCTGGCGATGACAGGACTTAAAATTGCGATAGTCAACAAATGATGCAGGAGAAAGGTATGGTTATTTAGATGGAAGAATTGACATCCCGTGACCAAACAGAAGCAGTAGGATTATTGGAAGTGTTCGGTCTTGTATGCGCTTTCCTTGCCGCAGACGCAGGGTGCAAGGCGGCAAACGTGTGCTTGGAAGTGTTTGATAAGAATAAACCCGCCAATGCGGACGCGCTTCCTGTTCCGCTTTTAGTCACGATTAAGTTCAGGGGCAGTGTTGCGGACGTGGAAGAAGCCATGAAAGCGGCGGAAGCGGTCGCTCTCGCCAATACGGGAATCGTATCGAAACACATTATTCCAAGACCTATGGAAGATACAGAGAAAATGCTGAAAATCAGCGCACTTGATAAAAATTAACGAAAACAAAGCATATTAGCAAAGGAGGACAAAAAATGTCACAGGAAGCATTAGGAATGGTAGAAACAAGAGGGCTTACGGCGGCAATCGAAGCTGCGGATGCCATGACCAAAGCGGCAGAAGTTGTTTTAATCGGAACGGAAAAAATCGGTTCCGGACTGGTAACGGTTATGGTACGCGGTGACGTAGGCGCGGTAAAGGCGGCTGTAGAGGCAGGCACAAATGCGGCAGGCAAATTAGGGGAACTGGTAGCCTCCCATGTGATTCCGAGACCGCATAATGATGTGGAGAAGATTCTTCCGAAATTCAAAAGCTAGGGCGTGAAGAAGGAGAAGGGCATGAGTAATGCGTACGGATTCATAGAAATTACCGGTGTTGTGGCAGCGATTGATACACTGGATATTATGTGTAAGGCAGCCAATGTAACGCTCGCCACATGGGAGCGGAAACTTGGCGGGAGGCTGGTAACGCTGGTTATAGAAGGAGAAGTGGCGGCGGTCAAACAGGCGGTGGAAGCGGGAGCCACGCAGGCGATAAAAAAACCGGCGGCGATGGGGATTATTCCCAACCCTCATCCGGAAATCGTCAGGATTGTGGAATTGTCGGCAAGCCGTTTCAAAGGTAAGGAAGAACCGTCATCGGATTCTAAAATGTTAGGGGATGACCCGCCGGATTTTGTTCCAAGGTGAAAAGAATAAGGCGAAAAGAATTTCTAAATCTGTAAAGGACACAGATTAAGAAATTCTATGTTTCGCCTAGAAGAATCGCGTAGCGATTCTTCCAAAAAGTAATGATATGTAAAATATATAAACAATCAGATTAAAAAATAAGGAGGATGTAATTATGGCATCGATGGAAGCATTAGGAATGGTTGAAACAAGAGGTTTAGTAGCGGCGATTGAGGCAGCGGACGCAATGTGCAAGGCAGCTAACGTAACGTTAATCGGAACGGAGAAAATCGGTTCCGGACTGGTAACGGTTATGGTACGCGGCGACGTAGGCGCAGTAAAATCTTCTGTAGAGGCAGGCGCAAACAGCGCGGGTGCGCTTGGCGAGCTGATAGCGACACATGTAATTCCGAGACCGCACAATGATGTGGAAATGATTTTGCCGAAGGTTAAATAGATTGAAAAATAAGCTTGATAGCTTCTTTTTCAATCGGCAATTTGTGCCGGAGCGTCACAAATATGCCTTGATGGCAGACGCAAATTTGAGATTTGCGTCGCCCGTCGCGAAAACGCTCCGGAATGAGGATTAGTATGGAAAATTATAAGGACGTAGAACGAATTACAAAAATGGTACTGCAGGCGCTGGAGAATGCAGAGTCAGACAAAGGCAGGATGACAGTGCCGGTAGGCGTATCTGCAAGACATATCCACCTGACGCAGGAAGACGTGGAAACACTGTTTGGAAAAGGCTATAAACTGACGAAGAAAAAAGAGCTGATGGGCGGTCAGTTTGCGGCAAACGAACAGTGTACCATCGTCGGGTTAAAGCTGCGCGCTATTGAGAATGTGCGGATTTTGGGTCCTGTCAGAAGCAAATCGCAGGTTGAGATTTCAGCGACGGATGCACGTACGCTCGGCGTGAATGCACCGCTTCGCCAGTCAGGGGATGTAGCGGGTTCGGCGCCCGTGGCATTGGTCGGACCTAAAGGCGTTGTCTATCTGAAAGAGGGCTGTATCGTGGCGGCAAGGCATATCCATATGACGCCGACGGAGGCGGCAGCCGCTTCCTTACAGGATGGAGATTATGTTTCCGTCCGTATGGGAAATGAAAGAGGAGCCGTACTTGACAATGTAAAAATTCGTGTGGATGAGTCATTTTCACTGGAAATGCACATTGATACGGACGAAGCTAATGCCTGTCAGGTAAAACAGGGTGATTTTGCTATTATTATGTAAACCATATAACGGATATACAGACGGGTGAGGATTTTTATGATAATAGGAAAAGTTGTAGGAAGTTTATTTTCTACCAGAAAAAGTGAAAAATTAGTTGGCAACAAATTCATGATAGTGGAGCCGGTGGAGACGATGCGGGAAAACGGTGAAAGACTGGTCGCAATCGACATTATCGGCGCCGGAATCGGTGAATATGTTCTGGTGGCGCAGGGCTCGGCGGCAAGAATCGGCTGCGATATGGCGGACGCGCCCGTTGACGCCGCCATTGTGGGCATCATTGATGAAGGACAGGATTGGAGTAAATAGCCATGCTGATTGATGAACTGAAAGAAATAGCAAGACAAAATGGCATAGTGGGAGCCGGCGGCGCCGGTTTCCCGGCGTATGCCAAAATGACGGATAAGGCGGACACGGTTATTTTAAACTGTGCGGAGTGCGAGCCGCTTTTACAGTTACATAAACAGCTCCTTGCAAGAAACGCGGCAGAGATTGTGCAGATGCTTGACGAAGTCAGGGATACGTTAGGAGCCAAAGAGGCGGTTATCGGCATTAAGAGTGAACATAAACATACCATACAAATCGTGCAAGAGGTTATCGGACAATATCCTAACGTAAGAATCTGTGCGCTGCGTTCAGCCTATCCGATGGGTGATGAAGTTGTTTTAATTTATGAGGCGACAGGGCGCGTCATCAAACCGGGAGGACTTCCGATTGATGAGCATGTCGTCGTATACAATACGGAAACAATGTATAATCTCTACCGTGCCGTTCATTTGCAGAAACCGGTTACTGATAAACTGGTATCTATCGTCGGAGAGGTGGAGCATCCGCTGACAATCAGCGTGCCGATAGGAACGACGATAAAAGACGCCGTTTCTTTCGCCGGGCGCATCACGACCGAACATCCCGCGTATCTGATAGGCGGGCCGATGATGGGGCGGCTGGGAACGGAAAATACAATTATAACAAAGACAACAAACGCGGTTATCATTTTACCCGAAAATCATAAGGTGATAATGCGTATCCATAAAAATCTGGAAATAGAGAGAAAAAGGGCGGCTTCTTCCTGCTGTCAGTGCCGGACGTGTACGGAAATGTGTCCAAGGCACGCGCTGGGGCATCCGATAGAACCCCACCGCATCATGCGCGCCGTGGCAAACCACGATACGGAGGATTTGTCGGTATATATCAATGCGGCGTACTGCAGCAGTTGCGGACTCTGTGAAAATTATGCCTGTCCGCAGGGGTTATCCCCCAGAAGCGTGATAGCGGAATTTAAAAACGGACTGCGGGCGGCCGGCATCCGGGTGGAAAAGACAGAACCCGCCGCGGTGTCCGCCGACAGGGAGTATAAAAAAGTTCCCGTAGCGAGGCTGAAAGCGCGAATGGGGCTGTCTGTCTATGACGTTCCCGCACCGCTTACCGATAAAGAAGCGGCGGTGAAGCGCGTTAAAGTTTTAACAAGCCAGCATATCGGGGCGCCGGCACAACCGATTGTCGCGGTAAACGATACGGTGAAAAAAGGACAAAAACTTGCCGAGGCCGCAGAGGGGCTTAGCGTGGCGGTTCATTCCCCGATAGACGGCGTTGTGGAAAAGGTAAGCGAAAAAGAAATCATAGTACATGCCTGAAAGTGAAAGGAGCAGTTTACAACAATGGCGAAAGCAATCGGTATGGTGGAAATAACAACAGTATCTACAGGCTTTACGGCAGCAGATGAAATGGCAAAGGCGGCGGATGTGGAGATTTTACAGGCGGAAGTGACCTGCCCCGGCAAATTCGTGATTCTGGTGACCGGAGAGTTAAGCGCGGTGCGGGCTTCTGTGGACAGGGCGGCGAATAAATATGCGGATAAGGTGATAGACACCTTTGTTCTGGGCAATCCTCATGAGCAGATTTTCCCGGCGATTTACGGAACGGTACAGCCGGAGAAAATAGACGCGCTCGGCATCTTGGAGACTTATGATGTGGCGGCGCTTATCGTGGCGGCGGATATGGCGGCTAAGACGGCGCTTGTGGAACTGATAGAACTGCGGCTGGCAAAGGGCATGTGCGGAAAGAGTTATATGACGATTACGGGAAGCGTTTCCGCCGTGCAGGCGGCAATCGACAGAGCGAAAGATGAAGCGGGCGATAAAGGAATGTTCCTTGACAGCTCCGTGATTGCAAGACCCTCTGATAAATTGTTGAAATATATATTCTAATGGGGATACCATATGTTAGCGGCAGAAAGAAGAAACCTGATTTTAGAAAAGATTCACGAGGATAAAAAAGTTATCGTCGGTGAACTGAGCAAAGAGTATGACGTTTCGGAAGAGACGATTAGAAGAGATTTAGATAAACTCGAAGAGGACGGACATGTCATTAAAAGCTATGGCGGCGCCATTTTAAATGAAAAGAGCAGTATCGATTTACCTTTTAATATCAGATGGAAAGCCAATCCGCAGGGAAAGCAGAGAATAGCGGAACTTATCAGCGAAGAGATTGAAGACGGCGACCATATTATGCTAGACGCCTCCACAACGGCGGTGTTTATCGCCAAAAATATCAAGCAGAAAAGGCATCTGACAGTCGTTACCAATTCCATTGAGATTCTTTTGGAATTATCGGATGTATCGGGGTGGGATATTATCGCGGCCGGAGGCTTATTAAAAGCAGGCTCCATGTCGTTACTCGGGAAAAAAGCGGCGGACAGCATCCGTTCCTATCATGTCGATAAAGTCTTTTTTTCCTGCAAAGGCATCGATTTGGAAAACGGCGTTACGGACGGGAACGACGAAACCGCGGGTATCAAGCAGAATATGATTCAGGCGGCGAAAAAAGTGTATCTGGCGGTGGATTCCTCTAAATTCGGGAAAACCGCGCTTTCTGAAATCTGCGCTTTGTCCGGTATCGACGCGATTGTAACGGATAAAAAGCCGGATGATGACTGGTTAAAAATATTTGATAAGATGGGAATTACGTGTCTTTTTTAGGGAAGAGAGGAAATTTTCATGGTGATGAATGGATATGATACCGTATCGGTTGAAAAAACAGAGAGAATACCGAAGCTGGTAGCGGATTTGTACGCCAAAATGCCGGAAATAGAAGCGGCGAGGGCGGAACTGATTACGCAGTCCTACAAGCAGACGGAAGGAGAGCCGATAATTATGCGCAGGGCGAAAGCCTTTGCCCATATTTTGGCGAATATACCTATTATTATAAGAGACGGCGAGCTGATTGTCGGAAGTTCCACGATTGCGCCAAGAGGCTGCCAGACCTATCCGGAATTTTCCTACGAATGGCTGGAGGCGGAATTTGATACGGTAGAGCATAGAGCGGCGGACCCTTTTTATATTTCGGAGGAGACAAAACGCAGATTAAAAGAGGCGGACCGCTACTGGAAAGGAAAGACAACGAGCGAGCTTGCCTATCAATATATGGCGCCGGAGACGCACCGTGCAATGGAGCATAATTTCTTTACGCCGGGCAACTATTTCTATAACGGCGTGGGACATATCACCGTGCAGTACGACAAGGTACTAAGAATCGGTTTTACAGGCATCAAAAAAGAGGCGCAGGATGAATTGGACTCCTGCAGTTTCGGGGATGCGGATTATACGACCAAGAGCCTTTTCTTAGAGGCGGTCATGATTTCATGCGACGCGGTCGTCGGCTATGCGAAAAGATATGCAGCGTTGGCAAAGGAAATGGCGGATAAAGAGAAAAATGCGCAGAGAAAAAAAGAACTGCTTACCATTTCCGAAATATGTATGAAAGTGCCGGAACACGGCGCGGAAAGCTTTCAGGAGGCGTGCCAGTCTTTCTGGTTCGTACAGCAGCTTTTACAGCTGGAATCGAGCGGACATTCCATTTCGCCGGGCAGATTCGACCAGTATATGTACCCGTATTATGAAAAAGACAGGGAAAACGGAAAACTTTCACGGGAATATGCGCAGGAATTGATTGACTGCATCTGGGTAAAATTAAATGACTTAAATAAATGCCGCGACGAGGTGAGCGCGGAGGGCTTTGCAGGCTACTCCTTATTCCAGAACCTCATTGTCGGCGGTCAGACAACGGACGGAAAAGATGCGACGAATGATTTATCTTTTATGTGCATTACGGCTTCCCATCATGTATTTTTACCGCAGCCGTCGCTTTCCATCCGCGTATGGAACCGCTCGCCCAAGGAGCTGTTATTGCATGCGGCGGCGTTGACGAGGACGGGAATCGGGCTTCCGGCTTACTATAATGATGAAATTATCATTCCGGCGTTAATCAATAGGGGGCTGACGTTAGAGGATGCGAGAGATTATAATATCATCGGCTGTGTGGAACCGCAGAAAGCGGGAAAGACCGAAGGCTGGCACGACGCGGCGTTTTTCAATATGTGCCGTCCGTTAGAGATGGTATTTTCCAACGGTTACGACAACGGCGTGCAGGCAAGCATCCAAACCGGAAATGTAGAGGATTTTACCACATTTGATGAATTTTATGACGCTTATAAAAAGCAGATGGATTATAATATTTCCCTGCTTGTCAACGCGGATAACGCGATTGATATCGCGCACAGGACGCTTTGTCCGCTGCCGTTTGAATCCTGTATGGCGGATGACTGTATCAAGAGAGGAAAAAGCTTACAGGAGGGAGGCGCTATTTATAATTTTACAGGACCGCAGGGCTTTGGCATCGCCAATGTGGCGGACTCTTTATACACGGTCAAAAAGCTTGTCTATGAAGAGAAAAAAGTGACGATTGGCGAGCTAAAGAAAGCATTGGAAATGAATTTCGGACAGGGCTTCGATGCGATTACGGCAAAAGAGATTGCCTTACAGGCGGCAGGAAACTTACAGGCGAAAGGACAGGAAGTCACCGCCGAAATGATTTCTTTGATTGTGCAGAACGTGCTGACCATGCAGCTTCCGGAACAGGAAAAGGCGCGTTATGAAAAGATTCGTGAGATGATAGACGAACTTCCGAAGTACGGAAACGATATTGACGAGGTGGATTTGCTGGCAAGGGATGCGGCGTATACCTATACAAGACCGTTAGAGAAACATAAAAATCCGCGGGGCGGCATTTTCCAGGCGGGGCTTTATCCGGTATCGGCAAACGTGCCGCTTGGCGCACAGACCGGCGCAACGCCGGACGGCAGGCTTGCGCATACGCCGGTTGCGGACGGCGTTTCCCCCTCGTCGGGCAAAGATACCAACGGACCTACGGCGGCATGTAATTCCGTAGCGAGATTAGACCACGGCATTGCCAGCAACGGTACGCTCTTTAATATGAAGATACACCCGACGGCAATGGCGGGAGAAAAAGGACTGGAGAGCTTTGTTTCTCTTGTGCAGGGGTATTTTGACCAGAAAGGTATGCATATGCAGTTCAATGTCGTAGACAGAGAGACCTTAATTGACGCACAGAAGCATCCGGAGAAATACAGCGGACTTGTCGTCAGGGTAGCGGGCTATTCCGCATTGTTTACGACGCTGTCCAAATCGCTGCAGGATGACATTATCCGCAGGACGGAGCAGGGGGTCAACAGATAATATGATTAATAATTTAGATGTTACGGGCAGGATTTTTGATATACAACGTTACTCTATTCATGACGGCGTCGGGATTCGCACGATTGTGTTTTTAAAAGGCTGCGCGCTGCGCTGCAGATGGTGCTGTAATCCTGAATCGCAGGATTATGAGATACAGACCATGTTGGTCAATGGAAAACCAAAGACGATAGGACGCGACGTGACGGTAAGAGAGGTTATGGACGTCGTGCGCCGGGATATGCCTTATTATGGACGTTCCGGCGGCGGGCTTACCCTCTCCGGCGGCGAGAGCCTGTTACAGCCGGAATTTGCCGCGGCGCTTCTGATGGCGGCAAAAAACATGGGTATCAGCACCGCTATGGAAAGCATGGGATACGCGCAGTTTCCGGTGATTGAGAAGATACTGCCTTATTTAGATACTTATTTAATGGATATCAAGCACATGAACGCGGCGAAACATAAAGAGTATACCGGCAAGGAAAATACAAGAATGTTAGAGAATGCAAAGAAAATTGCGCAAAGCCGTATGTGCGAATTGATTATCCGCGTGCCGGTCATTCCGGGTTTTAATGACAGCGAACAGGAGATTTTAGAGATTGCGGTATTTGCGGATTCGCTTCCCGGCGTATCCCAGATTCATCTTCTGCCGTATCATAAGTACGGAGAGGGAAAATACGAGGGCTTGAACAGACCGTATCTGATGCATGGGGTTCCCATGCTGCCGGACGGAAAAATGGAACAATTAAAAGAAGCGGTGGAAAAACATACCGCTTTGGCGTGTCAGATTGGCGGCTAGGCTTACGTCCAGCCGCCGTCCAACGTAATGACTTGTCCGGTCAAATAGTCCGGGGCGTTTAAAAGGGTTCTTACCATCTGCGCGGCGTCCGACGGCGTACCGAGGCGGTCGCAGGGGATTTCT
Organism: Bacillus sp. (in: firmicutes); assembly: GCA_023666125.1. GTDB lineage: Bacteria > Bacillota > Clostridia > Lachnospirales > Lachnospiraceae > UBA3282. The sequence goes on from JAMPCN010000097.1 coordinate 11,557, forward strand.
TCACGTAGCGTCTGTATTTCTTCGGGCGTCAGATGCGCGTTCATCTCCGTGTCAATCACGCCGCAGGCAATGGCGTTGACCTGGATATGGCTGGGGGCAAGTTCCTTGGCAAGCGCTTTCGTAAGGCTGTTGACCGCGCCTTTGGAAGCGGAATAGGCAGCTTCCATGGATGCGCCGACATTGCCCCAGACAGAGGAAATATTGATAATTTTGCCGCTGTGCTTATGCAGCATGAGCGGAATCGCAAGTCTGCTTGTATAAAATACAGAGTCTATATTAACGGCAGTCACATTATGCCAGTCGTTTACAGACATTTCATGTAAAAGACCCACATAGGAAATACCCGCATTATTAATCAGAACATCTAAATCGGGAATCTGTCTAAAAAGAGCTTCCACATCCTCAGAATTTCCCATATCGCCGATAAAAGGCGTGCAGGATATGCCGTATCTGCCGGAAAGTTCTTTCGCATAAGCGCATAACGCTTCCTTGGAATGAATGCAGGTCAGATATAGGTTGTAGCCGTCCGCCGCGAGCGTTTCGGCGACTGTTTTGCCGATGCCGCGGGACGCGCCGGTGATAAGTGCATATTTTGTGTCCATGCGGGTGTCCTTTCTGTTTCTATGATAATCAGGTTTATGTTATAATCATTATACTCCATTTTCGGAATTATGTATCCGTTAAAATCAGGTTATCATGATATGAACCAATCGGGAGTTATAGGGATGCTTTTGGCAGATGATAGTATACAGAGATGAAAGATTATAGGTAGAGAAAATAATGAAGTACAGCATATCGGAAATAGAAAAAATTATCTTTACGAATAAACAAAATATTCCATGGAGTGATGTTGAACAATATTTAAAACGATATA
>JAMPCN010000098.1 GCA_023666125.1 Bacillus sp. (in: firmicutes)
GAGAGAGGATTTTCCTATAAGCTGGACGCTGATTTGGACATGCGTATGGACGTCAGACAGTCGTTAAGCGCAAAGGATATTGTCAATACCTATTCGGAGATGGAACTTTACCGTGTGTTAAAGGATTATGGAGAGGAACAGTTTGCAAAAAATATTGCCAAACATATTGTACAGGTAAGGAAAGAAAGAAACATAGAGACGACGGAACAGTTAAATGAAATCATCAGAGCCGCCATTCCGATTAAAAGACGGAGAAACGGCGGACATCCCTCCAAGAGAACGTTTCAGGCTCTCAGGATAGAATGTAACAGGGAATTGGAGGTTTTAAGAAATTCACTGGATGAGTTCATACAAATCTTAAATCCGGGAGGAAGGCTTTGTATCATCACCTTTCATTCACTGGAGGACAGAATTGTAAAATCGGCGTTTAAGCAAAACGAAAATCCCTGTATCTGCCCGCCGGATTTTCCGGTCTGTACATGCGGCAAAAAACCGCAGGGCAGGGTGGTTTTCAAAAAACCGGTATTACCGTCGCCGCAGGAGATAAGCAAAAATAAAAGGTCTAAAAGCGCGAAATTAAGAGTTTTCGAGCGAGAGAGCATGGACTAATACAGGAAGGAAACGGGAACGTATGGCAGCAGTGCAGAAAAGAACATCTACAGCCAATGCGCAGGCGCGAAATGGCAGATACATACAGGGCAGCGCGGTTAGGAAACTGGATGTTACAAGGGAAATAGAACAGAAGCCGAAAAAGAAATTAAGCAATACGGCAAGAAAAAACCGTGAAAAAGCGGAGCATATGAGCGCGGGATATGTGTTATTTTTAAGCCTTGCGCTGCTTGCGACAGGTTTCATTCTGGTAAGCTATATTAAACTACAGTCGGATATTACAAACAGTATTAAAAATATTTCCAGACTGGAAAACGAATTAAACGATTTAAGGCTTGCAAATGACGAAGAATATAATAGAATAACAAGTAGTATAGATTTAGAAGAAGTCAGAAGAGTTGCCATTCAGGAATTGGGCATGCAGTATGCAAAAGAGGGGCAGATTGTTACTTTCCAAAGCGAAAACAACGATTATGTGAAACAGATCGCTGCCATCCCGGAATAGGCAAACGTATTTAGGGAGATATATATGAGCCAGGGCCGTGTGAATCGTTTTACAACTAAGATGCAGAAGAAGTTATTGGTACTTTTTTTATTTGTACTGATGGCCTTTGTCGGACTGAGCGTCCGCTTGATTTTGATAAACAGGGATAAGGGAACGGATTACAAAAAGCAGGTATTGTCGCAGCAGGAGTATGATTCTGTGACAATACCTTTTAAGCGTGGAGAAATACTGGATGCCAACGGTACCATTTTAGCTATCAGCAACAAGGTGTATAATGTCATCTTGGATACAAAAGTGCTTATGGATGATGAAGAAAATCTAGAGCCTACCCTGGCTGCGTTACACAGCGTTTTCGGCATTGATATCAGTGAGACCAGGAATTATATCGCAACGCACCCGAATTCTTCTTATCGTATCCTTGCAAAGCGTCTGGCGTATGAAAAGGTAGAGGAGTTTAAGGAACTGCAAAAAGATGAGGAAAACGGCTCCCATATTAAAGGAATCTGGTTTGAGGATGAGTATAAAAGGGAATATCCGAACGGTTCCCTTGCCTGTGACGTTATCGGTTTTACCAGAAGCGACAATGCCGGGCAGTATGGGCTGGAAGAATACTATAATGATGTTTTATGCGGCGTCAACGGACGCCAGTACGGATATCTGAACAACGATTCCAATCTGGAGAGGACAACGATTCCCGCACAGGACGGATATAATATCCAGACAACGATAGACGCGAATATCCAAAATATTGTCGAAAAGTATTTATTGGAGTTTAATGAAGAATATAAGGATAATTACAGGCCGGGAAACGGCGCGGAAAACATAGGCTGTATCATGATGGAGGTCAATACCGGCAATGTGCTTGCCATGGCGAGTTATCCCACTTATGACTTAAACGATACAAGAAATATCAAGAATCTGATAGGTATGCCACAGTTGGATGAGAAAGGCAAAAAGACGGGAGAATATCTGACAGAGGAAATCATCAAAGATATGGATGACGAGACGATGTACAGGCATTTGGACGCCCTGTGGAAGAATTTCTGTATCGTCGATACCTATGAACCCGGCTCCGTGGCAAAACCTTTTACCGTAGCGGCGGCTCTGGAAAGCGGCGCGATTACCGGAAAGGAACACTATAACTGTACGGGAAAGCTGGAGGTAGGCGACCATGAAATCAAGTGCCACCAGATATACGGCGACGGCGACCTTTCCGTGGCGGAGGGAGTGGAACGTTCCTGTAACGTTGTTTTAATGAATGTTTCCTTTGCTCTGGGCAAAGATAAATTTATCGACTATCAGCACGCATTCGGTTTCGGGTTAAAGACAAATATCGACCTTGCGGGAGAGTCGAGGACGGCCTCCCTTGTCTATAATAAAACCAATATGCGCCAGACGGAGCTGGCGACGTGTTCTTTCGGGCAGGGCTTTAATGCGTCCATGATTCAGATGATTACGGGATTCTGCTCTTTGATTAACGGCGGTTATTATTATGAACCTCATGTTGTCAGTAAGATTACGACGTCGGACGGCGCAACGGTGGAAAATATCACGCCCAGAATCTTAAAACAGACCATATCGCAGTCTACAAGCGATACGATACTGGAATACTGCAATATGGTGGTAACGGGAGAGCATGGAACCGGTAAGACCGCAAGACCGGCGGGATATATGATAGGCGGCAAGACGGGTACGGCGGAGACGCTTCCCCGCGGTAACCACCAGTATGTGGTATCTTTCATGGGATATGCGCCGGCGGACAATCCGGAGATTGCGATTTATGTTGTGGTGGATAGACCGAATGTACCCCAGCAGGACGACGCTAAGTACGCGACCAGAATCGTGCGCAAAATCCTGACGGAAGTGCTTCCGTATCTGAATATTTTTATGACCGAGGAACTTACCGAGAAAGAAATAGAGGAACTCGAGGAACTGCAGATGCAAATATATACGCCGCAGGAGGAAGAGGAAAGTACGGAGCCGGAAGAGGGCGCGGAAGGCGAAGAGACGGAAAACGGAGAAGAGACGCCGCAAGAAGATGGAAGCGCGATATGGAAGAACTTTCCACTTGATGCCGAAAGCGGCTATTTAAAAGACCCTGATACCGGTTATCTGGTAGACCCGGAGACGGGAGCCGTCGTAAATGATGATACGCTGATTACCAACATAGATGATGGCAGCGCGGCAAGCGGCGTTGGAGAACCGCCGGTAGATAATAATCCGAATGATGATAATGATTTTGGCATATAAAGTGTGAAGAGAATCCTGCACACATATGAATAACCTCATAAAAACGGTAATAAATTATATTAATACCTTTTTGTGAGGTTTTCTTGCAGGATGAATAAAGAAGAGAATGCGCACAGAACCTTTCATAGGAACAAGACGGTTACAGTTATGTTCTTATGTCTGGCTGTTTTTATGATATTGATAGGCAGGCTTGTCTATTTGATGGTGTTTCAATCAGAATACTATACGCAGAAGGCAAAGGAATTACATGAGAGGGAGCGCAGCATCAAAGCGGCCAGAGGCAGAATTATTGACGCAAACGGGGAAATCCTTGCGGACAATAAGACGGTATGTACGATATCGGTCATCCATAATCAGATAGAGGACGCCGATAAGGTCATAGAAACGCTTTCAAAGGAACTGGAACTTTCGGAGGAATATGTCAGAAAGCGTGTGGAGAAATATTCTTCCATTGAAAAAATAAAGAGCAACGTCGATAAGTCGATCGGCGATATCATCCGAAGCTATGAGCTTGCAGGGGTTAAGGTGGACGAAGATTATAAAAGATATTATCCGTATGACTATCTGGCGTCAAAGGTGCTTGGTTTTACAGGCGGCGATAATCAGGGCATTATCGGTCTGGAAGTGATTTATGAGGAATATTTGCAGGGCGAAGCGGGAACGATTCTAACGGTGACGGACGCCAAGGGCGTGGAAGTGCCGGAAGCGGGAGAAGAGCGGATAGAGCCGGTAAACGGACAGGACTTGTATATCAGCCTGGATATGAATATCCAAAGCTATGCGACGCAGCTTGCCATGCAGACGATGGAAACGAAACAGGCCGAGAGCGTTTCCGTTATTGTGATGAATCCGCAAAACGGGGAACTGATGGCCATGGTCAATGTGCCGGAGTTTGATTTAAACAATCCGTATACGCTGCCGTTGGAAGCCGAAGAGGCGGGGCTTAGTGAAGAAAAGAAACAGGAACTTTTAAATGCCATGTGGCGTAATGGCTGTATTAACGATACGTATGAGCCGGGTTCCACCTTTAAGACGGTAACGGCCGCCGCAGCGCTGGAAGCCGGCGTTGTCACCGTAAACGATACCTTTAACTGCCCGGGGTATGTCATGGTAGGAGACAGACGTATCCGCTGCCATAAAATTGCGGGGCATGGAGCGGAGAACTTCGTGCAGGCGACGATGAATTCCTGCAATCCGGTGTTTGTAACGGTAGGATTGCGGCTTGGCGTGGATAATTATTATAAATATTTTAAGCAGTTCGGGCTGCTTGATAAAACAGGGATTGACCTGCCCGGCGAGGCGGGAACCATCATGCACAAAAAAGAAAATATCGGGCAGGTGGAACTGGCTACCATCTCGTTCGGACAGTCCTTTCAGATTACGCCGATTCAACTGGCGGTAACGGCGGCGTCGATTGTCAATGGAGGCAGGAGAGTGACGCCGCATTTCGGGGTGCGTACGGCGAATGCGGATGGCACGGACAGCAAATCGTTTGCCTATCAGGTAAAAGATAATATCGTATCGACCCAAACTTCAGAGACGATGCGCTATCTGTTAGAGCAGGTCGTGGAAAACGGCGGCGGCAAAAATGCCTATATCGAGGGATATCGGATAGGCGGTAAGACGGCGACAAGCCAGACGCTGCCAAGAGGAAGCGGAAAGTATATCGCTTCTTTTATGGGGTTTGCTCCGGCGGATAATCCCACCGTACTTGCGGTCTGTATCATCAATAATCCACAGGGAACCTATTACGGAGGGCAGATTGCAGCACCGGTTGTCAGACAGCTTTTTGAAAATATTCTTCCTTATTTGGAAAAGATGGATTATAATAACAAAGGTAAGCATGAGTAAAACATAAAGGAGTATGGTGAGGGAATGAACGCTACCATTTTGATGTCAGTGATTATATCGTTTGCAATCAGTGTGATTCTGGGACCGGTCGTGATTCCTTTTTTGAAGCGGTTAAAAGTCGGGCAGACGGTAAGGGATGAAGGTCCTAAGGAGCATCTTAAGAAAAACGGTACGCCGACAATGGGAGGCATTTTAATCCTAATCAGCGTTGTCCTTACCTCGATTCTTTATGTAAAAGAGTATCCGCACATTATCCCGATTTTGTTTGTGACGCTGGGATTTGGCCTGATTGGCTTTCTGGATGATTATATCAAGGTGGTTTTAAAACGTTCCATGGGGCTGCATGCGTGGCAGAAAATGGCGTTACAGATTCTGGTAACGGGTGTATTTGCTTATTATATTACACGGTATACGGATGTTTCCCTTGCCATGAGGATTCCGTTTTTGCCGGGAAAATATTTGGACTTTGGCGTCTTTAACATCCCGATTTTGTTTTTTATTGTTATCGGTACGGTGAACGGTGCGAACTTTACGGACGGACTGGACGGACTGGCAAGTTCCGTTACGGTTTTGATTGCCACTTTTTTTACGGTTGTTGCCATAGGGCTTCACAGCGGCATCGAACCGGTGACCTGTGCGGTAGTCGGCGCGCTGCTTGGTTTTTTACTGTTCAATGTATATCCGGCCAGCGTTTTTATGGGGGATACGGGTTCTCTCGCGCTTGGCGGTTTTGTGGCGGCAACTGCTTATATGTTGCAAATGCCGATTTTTCTGGCAATCGTAGCTTTTATTTATGTGATAGAAGTGCTGTCTGTTGTCATACAGGTTTCTTACTTTAAAATGACGGGCGGGAAACGTATTTTTAAAATGGCTCCCATCCATCACCATTTTGAGTTGTGCGGATGGTCGGAGACAAGAGTGGTAGCGGTCTTTTCGATTATTACGGCGCTGCTTTGCCTTGTGGCGCTTATGGGAATATGAAGGAAGGGGCATGGTTATAAAAGATGGAATTGGAAAATAAAAAAGTATTGGTCGTAGGAACCGGCATCAGCGGCATAGGGGCGGCGGAGGTTTTGTATAAGGCGAAAGCCTGTCCGGTTCTTTATGACGAAAACGATAAGGTGAAAAAAGAGGAAGTGGAAAAAAAGCTGGCGGACGCCTGCGGCGGGGAGAAGATAGAAGCCATACCGGTGATAACGGGAACGCTGCCGGATGCGGTAAGGGAGTCCATAGAGCTTGTGATTTTAAGTCCGGGCGTACCGGTTGACGCGCCGTTAGCCGGCGATTTTCGTAAGCGGGGCGTGAAGATATGGGGCGAGATAGAACTGGCGTATGAGCTTGGAAAGGGAAAAGTAGCGGCGATTACCGGTACGAACGGGAAAACGACGACGACCTCTTTGGTGGGAGAAATTATGAAGGCGCATTATGAGAGCGTCTATGTGGTGGGAAATATCGGCAATCCCTATACGCTGACTGCGCTGCACTCCAGAGACGATACGGTTACGGTAGCGGAAATCAGCAGTTTCCAGTTAGAGACGATAGAGGCTTTTCATCCTGCGGTATCCGCAATTTTGAATATTACGCCCGACCATTTAAACAGACATCACACCATGGAAAATTATATTACGGCAAAGGAGAGCATCACCCGCAACCAGACAAAAGAAGACGTCTGCGTTTTAAATTATGAAAATGAGTATACAAGAGCGTTTGGAAAAAGGTGTCCGGCAAGGGTAATTTATTTTTCCTCCGTAAGAAAGCTGGATGACGGTCTGTATCTGGACGGGGAGGATATCTGTCAGGCAAAGGCTTCCCATGTGGAAAGACTGATGAATATCCATGAAATGAATCTGGTCGGCATCTGCAATGTGGAGAATGTTATGGCGGCGATTGCCATCGCACAGTCCATGGATGTGCCGATGGAGACGATATTAAAAGTTGTAAAAAGTTTCAAGGCGGTGGAGCATAGAATAGAATTTGTAGCGTCGAAACGGGGCGTGGATTATTATAACGATTCCAAAGCGACTAATCCTGATGCGGCGATACAGGGCATTAAGGCGATGGATAGGCCGACTGTGCTGATTGGCGGAGGCTATGATAAACAGAGCGAATATGATGAATGGATAGAAGCTTTTGACGGCAAGGTAAAATGCCTTGTCTTAATCGGCCAGACCAGGGATAAGATTGCTGCCTGCGCAAAGGCACACGGTATTGTAAATATTGTGATGGCGGATACGTTTAAAGAGGCTTTCGACATCTGTGTGGAACAGGCAGAGGCAGGAGACGCGGTGCTTCTTTCGCCGGCCTGCGCAAGCTGGGGGATGTTTGCGAATTATGAAGTCAGAGGAAAAGAGTTTAAAGAGTTTGTGAATCAGTTAAAGGAGTGACAGGCGTGGCGGAAAGAGTATTGTCCCGAACTGGGAAAAAATCGAATAGTATAGCTAATTACATGGACTACAGCCTGTTGTTTATCGTTATTTTCCTGTTAGGATTTGGCCTTGTGATGGTATATTCCACAAGTTCTTACGAGGCAAATTTAACGTTTGGCGATTCCGCATGGTATTTTAGGAAACAGCTCTGGGCTTCCATCTTGGGGATTGTCGTGATGATGGTGGTGGCAAATATCCCGTATCATTTCTGGGAGCGGTTCGCAGTGCTGGGTTATATCGTTTCCGTGGCGCTGATTCTTTTGGTTATCCCGTTTGGATATGAATCGCATGGCGCGAGAAGATGGCTGCGTATCGCCGGTATTTCCTTACAGCCTGCGGAGGTTGCCAAACTGGGGATGATTCTTTTTCTGGCGAGCATGATATGTACGATGGGGAAAAAAATCCGTAACAGAAAGGGTTTTTACACGGTGCTTATCGTACCCGTGCCGATTGCCGTTATGTTATGGCAGATTACGGAGAATCTAAGTTCCGCGATTATCGTTATGGGCATAGCGGTGTTGATGTTATTTGTGTCGTGTCCGGACTATAAGAGATTTATTCTTTTAGGTCTGGCGGCGATTGCCGGAGCAGCGCTTGTTGTCTTTGTGATTGTGAAGATGGCGGAGTCCGGCGCGGATGAATTAGGTTTCCGTGGCGGCCGTATTTTAGCGTGGCTCAATCCGGAGGCATATGCCAGTGGGAAAGGGTTCCAGACATTACAGGGGCTGTATGCAATCGGGTCCGGCGGCATTCTCGGAAAGGGTCTGGGAGCGAGTAAGCAAAAGCTGGGTTTCATACCGGAGGCGCAAAACGATATGATTTTTTCCATTATCTGCGAAGAACTTGGCTTGTTTGGCGCGATTGCCGTCATTTTGATGTTCATTATGTTAATATGGCGTTTCATGGTGATTGCCAATAATGCGCCTGACTTATTCGGTGCGCTTTTGGTGGTGGGCGTGCTTGGACATATTGCAATACAGGTCATTCTAAACATAGCCGTTGTTACGAATACTATTCCGAATACGGGAATTTCACTTCCCTTTATCAGTTACGGAGGCACTTCCGTTGTATTTTTGCTGATTGAAATCGGTCTTGTATTGAGTGTGGCCAAGGGAATACGCTTAAAAGACTTATAAAGATTTGATTTGGACGAGATAATTTTTGCAGTTTTTTCCATATAGATAAAGTAGGTCATATATTATTATCTGCTTTGAGGTTTTGCTATGGATGCGATTCAGATATATGGTGGAAACTGTCTGAATGGTCAGATTAAGGTACAGGGTTCTAAAAATGCAGTCCTGCCGATTCTGGCGGCAGCTCTTTTAATAAATGGAACTTGTGAGATAGAGAATTGTCCGATTATCAGCGATGTGCATCATATGCTGCGGCTGATGGAGAGTTTGTGCTGTACGATAGAGAGAAAAGGACATACCGTAAGAGTGGATGCAAGGCAGGTGGCGGATTGTATCATGCCACAGGATTCCGTCCGTATGATGCGCTCGTCGATTACCTTACTCGGCGTGCTGCTTGCCCGGACAGGAAGTGTCAGTATGCAGTATCCGGGCGGCTGTGTGATAGGACAAAGGCCGATAGATTTGCATTTACAAGGGCTTAGGAAGATGGGGGTTACCATCGAAGAAAGAGAAGACGGTTTTACGGCGCAGACAGCAGGGCTGACGGGAGCCGTACACAGACTGCCGTTTGTCAGCGTGGGTGCGACGGAAAACCTTGTACTGGCGGCCGTACTTGCAAAAGGCGAGACCGTGATTGAAAATGCGGCCAGAGAGCCGGAGATTTATGTTTTATGCGATTTCTTAAAACAGGCGGGCGCGCAGATTGATGGCACCGGCACGGACAGACTGGTTATCCATGGCGTGGATACGCTGCATGAGATTTCTTACCGCGCCCCGGCGGACAGGATTGTTGCGGGAACTTATCTGGCGGCTTGTCTGTGCAACGGCGGCGAGATTTATTTAAAAGAGGCGCCTTACGCACAGATGGGCGCGGTTATACAGACGGCGGTTTGTATGGGAGCCGAAATTCATGAGGATGCGGACGGTATGCAGATTGCCTGCAAAAAGAAAAGAAAAATGCCGCCCAAACTGAAAACGGACAGCTATCCGGGATTTCCTACGGATTTGCAGTCGGCATTTTTAACGGCAATGACGCTTGCCGAGGGAGAAGGCGTTCTGGAAGAGACGATTTTTGAAAACCGCTTCCGCATCGTGTCGGAACTTGTAAAAATGGGCGCGCATATAAACGTGCAGGACAACAGGGTTTTCGTAGAGGGTATCGAGCGGCTGCACGGAGCCTGCCTGGAGGCGGAAGAACTGCGCGGCGGCGCGGCATTGGCGATTGCGGGCGCGGCAGCGGACGGCATCACGACCGTGAAAAACAGGCGTTATATTGAAAGAGGATATGAGGATATTTGTAAAGACCTGCGGGCATTTGGCGTAAAATGTAAGAAGACGGATGATAATAAATAAAGCGGTTAAAGGATATCAGATGGGCAGTAAACGTGTTGTAAGGAAAGTAAATAAAAAAAATCCTTATCTGCGCCTTGTCAAAGATGACACGGAAAAAGAAAAGCAGAAGGAGCAGAAAGAACAGAAAGTCCGATTTGGAAAAGGGAAAAGAATTGCTGTTCTTTCTGCGCTCGTCTGCCTGTTTTTGGGCGCGGCGATAGCGGCGTATGTCTATATTATGGATAATTATACGATTATGAACGTATATGTGGAGGGAAATATCCATTATACGGACGAAGAGATTATAGACATGGTTATGAACGGAAGATATGGGAATAATTCGCTTTTTTTATCTTTGAAATACAGGGATAAGGGGATTGACGGCGTTCCTTTTGTGGAAACAATGGATGTGACGATTGAGCAAAAGGACACCATCAGGATTACCGTATATGAAAAGGCAATAGCCGGTTATGTGGCCTATCTGGGAAGATATATGTATTTTGACAATGACGGCATCATTGTGGAAACTTCCGAAGAGGCGACGCCGGGTATCCCGCAGGTGACAGGCCTTGTTTTCGACCATATTATCCTGCATGAGCCGCTCCCGGTGGAAAATCCGGAGGTTTTTCAGGATATTTTAAATATTACGCAGATGCTTTCCAAGTATTCCCTGTCCGTGGACAAGATATATTTTGCGCCTGACTATGAAGTGACGTTGATTTTTGGTGAAGTACAGATTGCTATGGGAAGCAGTGATGATTTGGACGAAAAAATTATGATGCTGCAATATCTGCTTCCGAACCTGGAGGGAAGAAAGGGCGTTATGGACATGCGAGAGTATACGGAAGAGACGGATATGATTAGTTTTGAGGAGAAATAAGTGAAAATTTCGATGGAAATATATCCCAAATTGCGTTAAAAGTGTGAAAAACAAAAAAATGGGGTTGCTAAATTAAAGAAATAATTATATGATAGAATATATGAGTTATTTCGATTAATAAGGAGGTACTACCTTGCTTGAGATTAAGACAAACGATGCAGAATCCGCCGCTAGGATTATTGTAGTAGGCGTTGGCGGTGCGGGTAATAATGCTGTAAATAGAATGATTGACGAGAATATAGACGGAGTTGATTTTATTGGAATCAACACCGATAAGCAGGCATTGCAGCTTTGCAAAGCCCCGAAACTCTTACAGATTGGCGAGAAGCTGACAAAAGGGCTGGGCGCGGGCGCAAAACCGGAAATCGGTGAAAAAGCGGCGCAGGAAAGCGAAGAAGAGATTGCGGCGGCGTTAAAAGGTTCGGATATGGTGTTTGTAACCTGCGGTATGGGAGGCGGAACCGGTACGGGCGCGGCTCCTGTTGTTGCAAAACTGGCAAAGGATATGGGTATTCTGACGGTAGGCGTTGTCACGAAACCGTTCCGTTTTGAGGCTAAGGCGCGTATGGTAAATGCGTTAGGCGGCATTGATAAGATTAAGGATAACGTAGATACATTGATTGTGATTCCGAATGACAAACTTTTAGAGATTGTTGACAGAAGGACAACCATGCCGGA
>JAMPCN010000099.1 GCA_023666125.1 Bacillus sp. (in: firmicutes)
AAATTGCGCCGGAGTTCATAACAGCGTTAATGCCAACCCGTTCCATAAAATAGGGATTGGTTTCCTCATTCAAATCATAACGCCAGTGAACAGGCGCAAATTCACGGGTCAGCACCGGAAGTTCATATCTGTCGTAGATGCCGTTATAATAGCCGCTTTTTCTGTTTTTCGCCGCAACCAGCTTATCCACCTTGGCTTTTTCCACATAATATTGTTTATGTATCATCCTAATCCATCCGCCTTTCTCTCAAACTATCCGCCTTATCACTTCAAAACACATCCTGCCGTTATGGTATGGGCATTTCCACGGCTCCACGACGGGCTTTTTTAAAGGCTTTCTGTTTTCGTCCAAAGCCCAATGCCACTCTCCGCATCTTTTATCTATCAGATAATCCCTGATATAGCTCCAGATATCCTGCGCCGCCTCCAGATATTCTTTATGCGCGGGCGATTTCTGATAACCGTTTAAAAATCCGACGACCGCCTCCGCCTGCACCCACCAGATACGGGTCGTATCGACAACGCCGTTTTCCGCTTCATTGACAAGCGAATGATTTTGGTACGCCCTTTTATAAATATTTTCCGTAATGGTCTTTATTATCGGGGAAAGTTTCGCCGTATAAGCGTCGTCTTTTAACACTTCCAGTCCCCTGTCAATCAGCCATGCCGCCTCGATATCATGACCGTAGGAGTACAAATCTATCAGGGTATGCCATGTCCTGTCAAAAAAGACTTCCTGGCGTCCGATTTGGCCGTTATATACTTTATCCGCAACCAAGTCCAGCATATACCTGATATTGTCCGCCACTTTCTCATCACGGGTGACGCGGTACAGTTCCGTATACGCTTCAAAAACGTGAAGCAGCGTATTCATCGTTTTTTGGGCCATAACTCCGTTTTCCGATAATTTATCGTTATCCTCCGGCTCGAACCGGATATTAAACGACTCTAAGTAACCATATTCGTCTTTGCACTTTGTTTCGACTATTTTATAAAGCTTTCTGGCAATGGCAAGCGCCTTTTCATCTTTTGACGCATCATAGTAAGAAGAAAGCGCATAGATGGCAAATGCCTGATTGTAAGTATGTTTCGTCGTATCTTCCGGTTTTCCGTCAAAGGTAAGCGACCAGTAGACGCCGCCGTTTTCCCTATCCAGGCAGTATTGTTCCAGAAAGCGGAAAGCGCATCCGGCGTCCTCTAATAAGCGCTCGTCTTTTAAAAGTAAGTAAGCGTTTGAGAAAAACCAGAGGATTCTGCTGTTTAAAATACATCCCTTGACAGCGGTTTTTTGAAGCGTCAAATCATAGTCCATATATCCGTAAAAACCACCGTATTCATCATCGCGTAAACGCTGCCAGAACGGAATGATATCGTTTTGCAAATGCGCTTTTATTTCTGCGTCAAACATTTGTCTATGCTCCTTTCTACCTAATCCCTGCCTCCGTATCCGCCTCGTTGACAACGCTGTGTTCCTTGATATAATCCACAATTTCATCCACCTGCGTGAAAGCAAGCCCTACATAGGTATCCGCCGCGCCGTAGTAAATGGCGATTCTTCCTGTTTCCGCGTCCTGAATGGTGGCGCACGGGAAAGTAACGTTCGGCACAAAGCCGCGTTCCTCGTACCACTCTTCCGGGGTCAACAGGAATGTTTCGCAGCGGTATTTTACGACGGACGGATTGTCAATATCGAGGATGGCGCCGCCGATGCTGTATACATAGCCGTTGCAGGTTCCGGTTACGCCGTGATAGAACAAAAGCCAGCCTTCGCTCGTTTCAATCGGAGCCGCGCCGCCGCCGATTTTGACATTCTCCCACCATTCGCTGCCTTTTCCCATCACATGGCGGTGTTTTCCCCAGTAAACCATATCCGGGCTTTCCGAAAGGAAGATATCGCCAAAAGGCGTATGTCCACTGTCGCTCGGGCGGGAAAGCATTAAGAATCTGCCGTTTACTTTCCTCGGAAACAGCACGGCGTTTCTGTTAAACGGTAAAAACGGATTTTCAATCCTGGTAAAGGTCTTAAAGTCCGTCGTTTTCGCGATACCGATTGACGCACCGTAAAAATCCTGGCACCAGATGATATAATAGGTATCCTCGATTTTGACAAGCCTCGGGTCGTATGCGTATTTCGGCATAAAATCATTGCCCGCCTCATCCTTGAACGGAATCTTTTCCTCGTCAAATTCCCAGTGGATGGCGTCTTTGCTTCTGCCGAGATATATGTACGGTATTCCGTTTGTCTGTTCCCCGCGGAATACGCCGATAAATGCGCCCTCATAAGGCATTACCGCGCTGTTAAAGATTCTTGCGATTCCCTTCGACGGGTTTCTTCCGATAATCGGATTTTCCTGATATCTCCATACCGGCGCATTTTTTAACCCCTCCGGCTTCTCCTGCCAAGGCATATTCGGTGCGGAAATCCCGTAAATTTTTACTCTGCTCATTGCGTTATTCTCCTTTTTATTTTTGACTTTCAGATAACCTGCGATTTTTTAACCTTTGACCGCGCCTGATGTTAAACCTGAGTAAATCTGCTTCTGGAATGCCAGAAAGATGACAAGCGCCGGTATCAGACTGATGATAACGCCTGCACAAATCAGGTTATATTTACTTCCAAGCGGTCCCGTAAAGGTGTATAAAGACATAGCGACTGTCTGGAGTTTTTTATCCATCAAATAAAGCTGCGCGCTGTAGTACTCGTTATATACACCTACCCCTTTTAATATCATACAGGTAACAATCGCGGGTTTCAACAAAGGAAAGAGGATTTTGAAAAAAATCGTAAAGTAATTCGCCCCGTCCATGTATGCCGATTCATCCAGCGAAACGGATATATTCTCGAAAAACTGGATAAAAATATATATCGAAATAACGTCCGTCCCCATCATCAGAATAATATAGCCGTATAAATGGTCAATAAATCCGATGGAGTACATTAACTGGTATGTGGAAACCTGCATAGCGATACCCGGAAGCAGCGTTGCAAATAAAAACAGATTCCGAATCAGTCCGTTTCCGGGGAATTTAAAGCGGTTCAGCACATAGGCAAGCATGGAGCCAATCATAACCGAACCCAGTACAACAAACACAACGACGATTGCCGAATTAAGAAACGCACGACCCATATCGGCTTTTTGGAACGCGTCTATAAAGTTTTGGAAGTTCAACCAACTTTCCGGCGGCGTCATTACGTTAGTTGCCTGATATTCTTCGTCCGTCTTAAAAGCCGTGATAACGCAGGATACAATGGGTAAAATCGCTACAAATGAAAAGAATATCATGGAAAAATATTTTATAAAAATCCACAAATACTTTTTTACTTTATCTAAAGCCGTCATGATTACGCCCTCCTCTTCGCTCTTGCTTTTGCAAGTTTTCTTTCACGCGCCGTCGCTGCCGCGATATCCTCGTCCTCTGCATTCCTGAACACATATTTAAACAACAGTTTTTGTATGATGGTCGCCGCAAAAATAATCAACAGCAGCACAATCGCCATCGCGCTCGCCAGACCTACTTTCTGGCTGGTATGGGCTATCTCGTGCATTTTTACGAAATAAGTCGCCGTTCCGTTTCCACCGCCGGACATAATAACGTAGGGCGGCTCGAATGCGCTTAAAGAACCCGTGATGGACATAATCAGATTCAACATGACAATCGTCTTAATGCTCGGCAGCATGATATACTTAAACTGCTGCCATTTATTGGCGCCGTCCAACTCCGCCGCTTCATATAACGTAGCGTCTACGGACATCATCGCGCCTACAAACAGTACCATATTCTGTCCAAAATACTTCCACACGCTGGTCGCTACCAGAGAAATGTTGTTAATGCTCGTATCACGCAGCCAGTAGGGAAGATTTTCCAAATCAAAACCAATCCATTGAAGCACCGTATCAAGTACAAAGCCTCTCGTATAGAAAAATTTAAAAATGAAACCAATCGCAATACCATTTATCAAATATGGGAAAAACATACATCCCTTAAAGAAATTCCCGCCTTTTACTTTAAAACTGAGGATGGTAGCCAGATACAACGCCAGTGCAAGCTGTACTACCGCGCCGCCCATATAGTAAAGCGATAACCATAACGCCCTGAAACAATCGTCTCTCTTAAATACATCGATATAATTTTTAAGTCCTACAAATTCCCTTACTTTATAATAGTTCCTGTCATAAAAGCTGAACTTGAACATTTCCGCGAACGGATAATAGGTAAAAGTAAACAGAAGAAGCAGGGGAACTATGGAAAATACAACAATAACAAGAGCCTGCTGCCCTTTTCTGCTCTTTGCCCATTTTCCAAAACTGAAAGATTCTTTCGCCATAAGATAATCTCCTCCTTCAATCAATTTGTTTTTCGCTGCCCTTTAGAATTTTTGGTCTGCGGGTTTATACAGCCCACAGACCAAATGCTATTCTTTTTTTACTTCAATTTAGCTTTCTATCAGCTTAATATGTTACTTCCACACCCAGACTATCCTGTGCGGCATTCCATGTCGCCGTCCACTCCGCCATAATGTCGTCGTAAGGAATGCCTGCCGCTGCGTCCTCTACGATAGCCATAACCTTTGAGTCGCCGCCGTTGTTGAAGTTCAACTCGCTTTCAGCGTTCATTTTGTTCATCAAATCCGCTTCTGTTTCATCCGAAGGCGTGTTTTCAACAATATTAACGCCTTCAAAGGAGAACGATGTAGGAGCCGTCTTGGAAACCGGATAACCGCCTTCAAAATCGCACCAGCCGGATTCTTCCACCATCCATTTGACAAATACCATAGCCGCCGTCTTGTTCTCATCGGATGCTTTGGCATTGATACCGTAACAATAATCAGGTCCCGCCGTAGCGTACTGTTGACCGTTTACGGTAATCGGGAACGGCATATAAGCAATATCATCCGGTTTGTCTCCCGCAGCTTTCATCTGCGCTACCGCCCAAGAGCCAAGTACCATCGTACCGATTTCGCCTCTGTTAATCATACCTTTGCAGCCTTCCCAGTCAGTCGTTGTATAGTCATCCTCAATCAAACCGTTTGCAACTGCGTCATAAAGAATTTTGTAAAGCGCATATGCGCCCGTGCCGTCGCCGTTATTCGCGAACGGTTCCGCCGAATGTATAAATTTATGATTTAACCACTCCGTATCGCCTGTGGTGATTGCTCCCAGATAAGCGTCCCACTGTCCGCCCATTGTCCAGCCCGCCGCGTAGTTTGTATAAAGCGGAATTGCGTCCGTATTATCTTTGATTGCCTGTAAAGCCGCGATAAACTCATCCGGCGTCTTAGGAATCTCTGTGACGCCTGCCTCTTCAAATACCGCCTTGTTGTACATAAGCCCCTGCGCGTTTGCCATATAACCGATACCGTAGCAGTTATCCTCATATTTCCACTGCTCTGCGAAATTAATGAGTTCGGACATCTCGCTTACCGTTCCGTAAGGAATGAAGTACTCCGGAAGGTCTACCATATCAATCGCCGGAATAAACATGATATCTCCCCATGTACCTGTCGGGAGCCTTAAAAGAGCCGTTTCGGCGTAATCCGTAATGCCCTCTGTCTCTACCGTAATATTCGGATAAACCTTGTTAAACGCTTCAATGTATGCCGCAATCGTTCCGTCCTCTTCACGGTCTGTCTTATGGTGGATAAACTTAATGGATGCCGTTAAATCCTTATAATCCTCGCCTAACTTAATAGATGCGTATGTAGGCACTGTGCCTGAAGCTGTGTCTGCACCTGCGCTTGACGCCGTATTGTCAGCCGCCGCGCTTGTGCCGGAATCACCTGTACTTGCAGAAGATGAGGAATCTCCTGTACTTGAAGATGATGAAGAATCTCCTGAACCTCCCCCACATGCCGTCAAGGACAATGTCATTGCTGCCGCCATTCCTAGCGCCAAAAACTTTTTGAACTTCATAATAAAACCTCCTTTTTAATGTGCGTTAATAAATTTTTAATTTTTATTAACTTATAATTTACTTTATATTTAGTTTAATTTAACTTAAGCATTAAGTCACTACTTAAAATTGCATTTTATATCCAATTATTGCTTATTTTCATCATTTCATCTATTTTTACAATTATTTAGCTTGTTTTTTATATATTATTTACAGTTTTATCTTGTATTTTAGCTAATTAAAGTTAAATATTTACCTAATTTAATTTTCATTTCACTTTTTCTTCTGTCTTTACGGCCAATTTTCAGCGACATAATATCCTTTTATTTCATTTAATATACTATTCTTGCCTCTTTAGAAGTTTGGGAGTATAATCAACGTATGGAAATAAAATGTATACAGAAAGGAGTCCTCCCATATGCCCGAACACCCCCTTTTTTCCGCCTTTTCCCGCTCCTTAATCGACTCCAAAACCGGCAGCCGTTTTTCTTTTTCCGACTACTTTAAAACCGTATACAGCGCGTCTTACGATTTTAACGAAATCCTCCCCTGTCTGTTAAGCCGCTGTGATGTAAGCGTCACCGCGCCTTTTTTCTATGAGGCGGCGGACATGGACGCTTTATGTCTGATCCATACGACGGGCGGCGCAGGAAGACTTCTATATTATAAAGAAGACGATTCCACGGCCTATGAATTAAAAAAAGGCACGCTCGCTTTTATTGACTGTAATAATCATTATAAGCTTGCCTGCCCGCATGGCTGGGAATATACCATTTGTTTTGTCAGTTCTCCCATAAGCCGTTACTACTATGGGAAACTGGAGGCGCATAACGCCTGCCTCTTCCATCTGGAGACAGACTCCGACGCGCTTTCTTTGTGGCGTTCTTTGCTGCACATAACAGGAGAGGACGAAGCCCATGCCCTCATGCGCTCACAAAAACTGACCGCCCTGTATGCGCAGATTTATCTTTCCAATTTTGCCGCTTCCCACACGTTCCGCCATATCCCTTCTTATATTATGGATATGAAAAGATGTTTCGATACCGCCTGTGAAGAGCAATACTCGCTGGATGCGCTTTCTGCCAAGTATCAGGTGAATAAATTCAGGCTGTGCCGGGAATTTTCCAAATATTACGAAGACACGCCGCTTCAATATTTAAACGGCGTCAGAATCAGGAAAGCAAAAGACCTGTTGCTGCATTCGGATGAAAAAATAGGCATCATCGGCCAGCTTGTCGGCATTGAGAACGCAAACCATTTTATCCGGCTTTTCAAAGAAAAAACCGGCGTCACCCCGCTTACATACCGCAGGGAAACGCCGCTTATATGAAATGCAGATTCTTTTTTATTCTGCCTGTGTTATTTCTTTCACCGTGCCGCGCTCTATTAATTTACCGCTTACGACATGCGTG
This sequence comes from Bacillus sp. (in: firmicutes), assembly GCA_023666125.1. GTDB lineage: Bacteria > Bacillota > Clostridia > Lachnospirales > Lachnospiraceae > UBA3282. Next base: position 7,305 of record JAMPCN010000099.1, read on the forward strand.
TTGGCGCCGACGTCGGCATTCTCAATTCGTTTGACCATATAAGTCAACGCCACTTTTGTCATTGCGCCCATATCGACGGAGTATGTCGTAATCCGGGAATCCCCAAATTCCGGATTCAGATAATCGTCATAGCCGACCACCGAGATATCTTCCGGCACACGATATCCTCTTTCCTCAAGCTGTTTGATAAGCGCATATGCCGTTATGTCATTATTACAGACAAACGCCGTCGGCATCTTGTTCTCCGAAAAAGCAAACTTATAACCCATTCCCATAATGCCGTCCGTATACGCCCTGTCGTTTATCGTCCATTCCGGGCGTCTTTCAATGCCATGTTCCAGAAGCGCCTTACAGTATCCGAAATACCTGTCCGTGATGCTTTCCGTATACATAACCGTTCCCACATAAGCAATGTCCGTATGCCCTTTTTTTATCAAATATTCCGTCATTCTGTACATGCCATAAAAACCCGCCGATATGACGGAATCCACCACCAGCTCGTCATCATAAAAATCCAGAAAGACCATCGGCACTTTTTTATTCTGATAGAGCGTCTTTAAATATTCTTTTTTGGGCTTCCCGATAACGATAATGCCATCCACCCGCCCTGATTCTAAAAGCTTCGGCAATGTCAAATCATCCTCGTCAAAATTTGCGATTACCTCCAGCATGGAAAAGCAGTTTTGCTTTACCGCCTGCGTCGCCAGCTCCTGATACATTTTCCAGTAAAAAGAAGCGAACTTTGCAAAGTAGCGTTCAAAGGTAATCACGCCAACCGTATATGATTTGGAACTTCCGCTTTGCTTTGCATGGACGGGCGTATACCCCATTTCTCCGGCAAGGGTCTTGATTTTCGCCCGCATTTCTTCGCTGACTCCCTTTTGCCCCGATAACGCTTTCGATACGGTCACAACGCTGACGCCCGCCTTTTGCGCAATATCCGCAAGCCGTACTGTTTTCACCATTCTGCCCCGCTCCTTTCTCTAATCTGCCATTACATGTATCAACATCGCCCGAAAATCCCCTGACAGGCTCGGTATCAAAATACCCGCTTTCATAAGCGTATCGCCGCTGTATACCTTTGCTTCGTCCGCTTTATCATCCTCTGTCTTTCCATCTTCCATCAAATGCACTTTATAACGAACATCTTCCGACAGACCTTTCAGCAATATCCGTCGTGATTTAAAATTCGGACGGTTTAATACCTGCACGAAAGTCACAAGCGACTCCTTTTTATCCCCGCTCACTACCTGCCAGCAGTCATACTCATGATTCATGGCATAAGAGGCAATACGGTAATAATCGCCCTCTCGCACAAGGTCGTTGTATCGATGGTACATCGCCACCTGTTCCGGGATTTTAGCCCTGTCCTCCTGCGGTATCTTTGTTACGTCCAATTCATAGCCGAATGTTCCCGCCAGCGCAACGATTCCCCTTGTCTCAAACGACGTGACTCTGCCAACCGTGTGATTCGGGCAGTCCGATACATGCGCGCCCATCGTGGAAAGCGGGTAGATAAGCGCCGTTCCCTCCTGAATCTTCAGACGTTCTATGGCGTCCGCATCATCCGAACACCAGATTTGCGGGCTAAAATACAGCATCCCCGGGTCAAAGCGCGCGCCGCCGCCGGAGCAGTTTTCCAAAAGCAAATCCGGGAACTCCCGCGTCAATCTGTCCTGCATCTCATACACGGCAAGCACATATCTATGATACAGCTCGCCCTGTCTGTCCGCGGGCAGCGCCACGCTTCCGATATCCGAAAGTTCGCGATTCATATCCCATTTGACATATTCAATGTTTGCGCTTCTTAAAACAGAGGCTATTTTTTCATATATATAATTTACGACCTCTTTTCTCGATAAATCCAGTACATACTGCTGTCTGGACTGCGCCGCCTCCCTGCCCGGAATCGCAATCGCCCAGTCCGGGTGCGCCCGGTAAAGGTCGGAATCCGGCGAAATCATCTCCGGCTCGAACCAGATACCGAACTTCATGCCCAGCTTATTGACCTCGTCCACCAGATATTTTAAGCCGCCGTTTATCTTGTTCTCGTTGACCACCCAGTCGCCGAGAGCGCAGTCGTCATTATTTCTTTTTCCAAACCATCCGTCATCCATGACAAGCATCTCGATACCAAGCGAGGAAGCCTCTTTAGCGATTGCCAAAAGCTTGTCCGTATTAAAATTAAAGTAAGTAGCCTCCCAATTATTAATTAAAATCGGGCGTTTTTTATCTCTATATTTTCCACGCAACAGATGTTTTCTATATAATTTATGAAACGTGGCCGTCATGGCGTCGAACCCTTTATCCGTATAGACCATCACAACTTCCGGCGCCTGAAAACTTTCGCCGGGTTCTAATTTCCAACAGAAGTTCTCCGGATGAATCCCCATCGACATACGCACATAGTCAAACTGCGAACTTTCCGCCTGCGCGCGGAAGTTGCCGGAATAGACAAAATTCATCGCATATACTTCTCCATGCTCCTGTGTCGTATTTTTATCCGCCAACGCTATAAAAGGATGATTTTGATGACTGGACTTGCCTCTAAATGAACTAACGCTCTGAATGCCATACCCAAGCGTCTTTCTCTGGATTTGACGTTCCCTGCCCCAGCTTCCATTCAGGGAAATCATATCGAAGTTCTTATTATCCATATCGATGCAGGCGGAAAACACCTTTGTCAGGTATAAATATTCTTTTCCGACATTAGTGACATTTACGCTTCTTGTTATGACATCTATGTCATTAAATGCCGTATACAGTAATTCCACCTGCAATCCTGCATATTTATCCTTACAAACCAGCTTTAAAGTAGTACACTCTTTTTCTGTTCCGAAAGTTGCCGGCAGTCCTGTCAGTTTTGGCTTTCCCTCCAAAATTTCATGCGATACATAAGAAAGCATTGCACCGGCATGTCCGCCCGCCGTCCTGATGGAAAGGCAGCTTTCTCTGTAATCGCCCGTACCGCCCGCCGGATATTCAAAAGGAAAACAGTCGTAGAACGAACACCGCTCCCTGTTGTTTTTAGAGGGTACAAAGGGAGGTTCCTCTGTCCGCAATAGATAAGCGGCTTCCGCATCTTTTAAACGTTTTCCATAATAAATGTGACCGATAAAATTTTCCGCATCCACAATGCCTATCATATAGCTTGTATTGGGTGTATCCAGTTTAAAAACTCTCTCTTTTTCGTTATACGTTATCATATGACTGTTTTCCTCCTGCCTTTTATGAGTGAATATCGTTTTTCACTTCCGTTATAGTAAGGATAGCATACTTTTTTCTTTCTTTAAACTATTTTTTAGCTAAAATAATGTAAAATTTATTTTCTTTTAATCAAATAAAATTTCATCCACCGTGACAAACTCATATCCTTCCTTTTGCAGTTCATCAATAACGCGAAATGCCGCCGTTACCGTGGGGGCATAGCTGTCATGCATTAAAATAATCGCATTTTCCTCCGCCTTTATCAAAATTTTTCTGGCTATGTTATCCGCGTCGCTGGAACACCAATCCAACGGGTCGATTGTCCAGAGTACCGGGAACATATTTAACTCTGATTCCAGCGATTTTTCCCATGTGCCGTAGGGTGGGCGCACAAAAAGCACTTCCTCCCCCGTAATGCCGCTTATGACTTCATTCGTCCTGAGAAGTTCTTCTTTAAAATCGTCTATATGCCCTTTTTGAAGCTGCATATGGCTGTAGGTGTGGTTACCGATAAGATGTCCCTCCTCGCTCATCCGTTTGATAATGTCCGCGTAGAGTTCGGCGTGTTCTCCGGTCACAAAAAAGGTTGCGCGCACGTTCCTTTCCTTTAATCCGTCCAAAAGCTGCTCCGTATAGTACGGGTGCGGTCCGTCGTCAAAAGTGAGTGCAATCTTGCAGGTCTCGTTTTCCTCCCGTTCTTCCAACACCTTTTCCACCGTAATGCTGTTATCTTCCTCTATTTTCTGCGCGGTGATTTTCATATCCGGTTCTTTTTCATGTTTTCTTCCCAGAAAATAGAAAAGCAGACTCACTATCAGTATGACAGAAAAGAAGAAAATACGCTTTTTCTGAACGAACATGAACCTGCTCCTTATGAACTATTCAATTATATATATGCGGCAAAAATGCCGTTTAGGATAATAAATCGACGACGCGGCACGGCAGTTCAGGCGGGCAGATGAATCACAAACGCTTTCGTATATCCATCCGCGCACCGTCTCTTTAATTCTATATCACCGCCATGCATCCGAATGATTTTGGCACAGATGCTAAGTCCTAACCCGCTGCCGCCCCTGGTGCTGCGTGCCTTGTCGCCTCTCGAAAAAGGCTCGAAAATA
>JAMPCN010000009.1 GCA_023666125.1 Bacillus sp. (in: firmicutes)
ATGAAAAAGCATGTGGACAGTATGGCCGCGTTGACGACGCTGTTAAGATTATCGACCCCAGATGCGAATAAAAAAGTAAATTCCCTGACGGGAATTAACTTTGCGAGTTTATTTTATAAACTCGTAAGGTGCTGAGAAATCTCTAAATATAACGAGGAGGATAAGATAAGATGGCTTTATTTGAATCATATGAAAGAAGAATTGACAAAATCAATTCTGTATTAAACAGCTATGGTATTTCTTCTATTGAAGACGCTGAGAAAATTACAAAAGACGCAGGCCTTGACGTGTACGAGCAGGTCAAGAAAATCCAGCCTATCTGTTTTGAAAATGCCTGCTGGGCATATACGGTAGGCGCGGCGATTGCGATTAAGAAAGGCTGCAAGAAAGCTGCCGACGCTGCCGCAGCAATCGGCGAGGGCTTACAGGCATTCTGTATTCCCGGTTCCGTTGCTGATACCCGTAAGGTAGGTCTTGGACACGGCAATTTAGGTAAGATGTTATTGGAGGAGGAGACGGACTGTTTTGCATTCCTTGCAGGACATGAATCCTTTGCCGCTGCCGAGGGCGCAATCGGTATCGCTGAAAAAGCAAACAAAGTCCGCCAGAAACCGCTTCGCGTTATCTTAAACGGTCTTGGAAAAGACGCTGCAAAGATTATTTCCAGAATCAACGGCTTTACCTTTGTAGAGACAGAATACGACCCTTATACCAATGAGGTAAAAGAAGTAGACAGAATCGCATACTCCGACGGACTCCGCTCCAAAGTAAATTGCTACGGCGCAAACTCCGTACCGGAAGGCGTTGCGATTATGTGGAAAGAAAACGTAGACGTTTCCATCACAGGTAACTCCACTAACCCGACCAGATTCCAGCATCCGGTAGCAGGTACATATAAGAAAGAAAGAACGGAAGCTAACAAGAAATACTTCTCTGTTGCTTCAGGCGGCGGTACAGGACGTACCCTTCACCCGGATAACATGGCTGCGGGTCCCGCTTCCTATGGTTTCACGGATACATTAGGACGTATGCACTCCGACGCACAGTTTGCAGGTTCTTCATCCGTACCGGCACACGTTGAAATGATGGGTCTTATCGGTATGGGCAACAACCCGATGGTAGGCGCTACGGTAGCCGTTGCGGTTAGCATCGAGGAAGCGGCGAAGGCAGGCAAGTTCTAAAGAAGTTGCCGAAAATTCTAATACAGGCTTAAAAAATGGCGTAATTTGGGAGCTTTTCAAGTCGTAGTACGGTTTGGAAAGCTCCTATTTGTGCATTATTTGTGAATTTTCATTTGCACCTCTTTATTTTCTTGCTAAATTGTGTTACATTAAGGCAGATGGCTTTTGGACGAATGAAAGATAAGAGAGAAGGAAATGTAAAATGGAAAAGAGAAAAACAAATAAAGAAAATGAGAATGCAAACATGAGTAAGAGCAAGGCAAAACGCGAAGAACGCAGAAGAGAGATTGAAGCGGAAAAGCGTAGAAAACGGCTTGCCCGTACCTGCGGCATTGTGGCAATAGCGGTTATTGTTTTGATAATTGCGGCAGCGGTAAGCAGACCGATTTATTTAGCGGCAATACGAACAACTTCAAGTTTTGACGCTAACGCAGGGCTGACGGCTGACGGAAAGATTTCCGGCGTTGATGTATCATCGCTTGTGACGCTTGCTGATTATAAGAATATTTCCGTACCCGCAGATGAAGTGGCTGCCACAGAAGAAGAGGTTGATAATGCGATTAACGCGACTTTGAATTCTCATAGGGAACTTCGTACGGATGCTGACCTTGCGATTGTAGATGGCGATACGGTAAATATTGATTATGTGGGTACGGTTGACGGCGTCGAGTTTGAGGGCGGCAACAGCGGAGGCGCAGGATACGAGGTAACGATTGGTTCCGGAAGCATGGTGGATAATTTTGAAGAACAGCTTATTGGACATAAACCGGGAGAGGAAGTAACGGTAAATGTGACCTTCCCGGAAAATTATAATGACGAATTGGGCGGTAAGGAAGCCAGTTTTGCCGTTACCGTGAACGGTATCATGGTGACGCCGGAACTTACGGACGAGTTTGTTGCAGAAAATCTTGCAGAAGAAAGTGGCGTTTCCACAGCAGCGGAATATCGCGGCAAGGTGGAAAGTGATTATTATGAAGAACATCTTGGAGAATACCTTACCAATTATATTGTTGAAAATGCTGCGGTAAGTTCTTATCCGAAAGATTATCTGAATGCGGTAAAATCTTATCTTAAATATGATGATGAGTATACAATGGATTATTATAATCAGATGTATGCCAGCTTTGGTATGGAGGGCTATACCAATGTATGGGAGACGAGAGGAGAGGAAATCACAGATGAACTTTCTTATGAGCGGGAATTGAAGATGCGGGCGCAGGAAACTGTAAAATCTGCATTGGTATATCAGGCGATTTTTGAAAAGGAAGGACTGAATCTTGATGTGGACGGCAGTGCTTCGGCATATCTGGCGCAGGAAGCAATAGCGGAGGCAGTCAGGGAATATCTGGTTGGATTATATAAATAGGATATTTATAGTTCCTATACAAAGTTAATGTTATAACAAATACCGCCGCAAGAGGACTATTCGTTCGTGCGGCGGTTTTGTTATGTTTATTTTTGCATATTGAATTTTGGGAAAATTCACGAAAAGGACATTATATTGAATATGGAACTGTCCTTCGTTATACTGAAAAACATAAGAAAAAAGACCGCACTATGCCGTATGCACTGACCTGTCAGATTTGTGTCTGTCCAAGATAGTATGTACCCGTTCCACTTCATCAAGAATCAGAACATCATCACGGTGTAAGCGTTTTAAATCTGCTTTAACTTCTACCATATCCTTTTCAAGACGGGTTACTTTTTTGTCGAGACTTATTACCTTTTTGTCAAGAGTGGTAACTTTTTTGTCAAGAGTGGTAACTTTTTTGTCAAGACGGGTTACCTTTTTGTCAAGTCCGGTTACTTTTTGGTCAAGACTGGTAAATTTCTGGTCAAGTTCGGCTACTTTCTGGTCAAGACCGATTGAATGTTGGTCAAGTCCCGCTACTTTTTCCAGCAGTAAATCAAGTTTTTCGCTATCTGTCATAATACACCTCCTTTTTACGATTATTAAATAACTAATTATAGTATATTATACCTGGTGTACAAAGTCAATTATCAGAATATATTTTATAAATATTTTTGCATAAGAATTCCATAGTAGTAAGAAGAAAGAAGTTTATTCTTTTCATTGATTTAAATTATTACCGATAAACAATAAAAATTTATTGATATTCAAAAGCATATATGTTATATTATGGAAAAGAGCAGAAGAAAGTATATAGGAGAAAATAACATTATGAAGATAACCGTATCAAAGAGCATACAGGAATTTATCAGGAAAATCAAATCCGTTTTTGAAAGTAATAAGATAACTTTTATCCTTATCATTTTATTTACCATATGGGAAGCGGTTTATACAGCGATTCCTTATAAATATTATAAAGAACTGTCCGATGCGTATTTTATGATTGGAGACACACTGTCCTGTCTTATTATTCCGTCTTTGTTTATAGAGACATATTTTGCGGAAAATAAAGTCAAATCTATATGTGGGTATATCATTGCGCTTCTTTTATCAGGAACGGCTGCCGTATGCTTAAAGATTCCAGAAAAGATAGAGCAGGCTGTCGGATTGAGCAGCGGACTTGTCTGGGAATATGCCATGCTGTTTGTAGTAAGTATATTGTTGATATTGCTGATAGCGATAGTTTATAAAAGTTTTCAAAAGTCAAACTTAAGTTTTGCAGAGTATGAGATAAAAGTCTTTTATAATGTTGCAAAAGCCATGTTTATTTGGTTTGTCTTGTCCTTTGGCAGCCTATTTATCTACATGATTATAGAGGAACTCTTTGTAGAGCATTATAGTATTTTCGAGGCTCTGTTTTTTGCAGAAGAGATTCTTGTCATGGGAATTTATCTGGCGCCTAAGATGATTTTAGCGCTTAGGGATATGGATATGGACGAGGAACCGGATAAAGTCATACATACCATCGTGAAATATATTCTGCCGGTATTTACCATCTGCGCTATGGCGATTGTATATCTTTATATGTTCAAGATATTGTTTTTGTGGGAAATGCCCTCTAACGAGGTCTTCACTATCATATCCGCTCTGTTTGGCATCTGGCTTCCTGTCTGGATTATGACGCAGTATTATACGGATAACACAAAATACATGAAGATAATTTCCATACAGCCGTATCTGTTTATTCCTTTGATCTTATTACAGGGATATTCTATGGGTATCCGGATATATGAATATGGCATGACGTCGGGGCGGTATATGGGCGTGATGTTAATTATTTTTGAAATCGGAACGATTATTATCCGGCGTATTTGGAAAGAACAGTATGAAAAACTTTTACCGTTTTTAGGCGTTCTGATTGTGATTGCCGTTTTTGTGCCGGGCGTCAATATGAATAGAGTATCCGATGTATGGCAGTTATCCTTGTTGAAAAAATATTATCAGGCTGTTGAAAACGGGGAAATGATTTCAAAAGATGAATATTGGCGTCTGACAGGCGCTTATCATTATTTAAAAGATAGACCGGAAATGCAGAAAGCGGTAGAAACATATGATATTTTTGAGAAAAGTTTTGCCGCAAAACTGGATGCGCAGAAGATGGAGGAAGTCGATTTAACCGATATAACGGAGTATGAAACCTATCATATTCATTGCTGCCAGATGGTGGGGGATATAGAACTTGACGGATATGCCGAAATGTCCATGTTAAATCAAAACGACTGTTATGATGATGTCGGAGCGGATGGGACGGACGTGGATTTTTCCGCATTTCAGTTCGTAAGGCGTGAAACAGGGGAAGTCATTACGGTAGATATCAGTGAATTTGCCAAAAAATGTATGGAATATATAGAAGCGGAACAGGATAGCACGAAAGAGCAGGCGAGCGCGGCGATGAGAGAATATAACCGCATAGAAGTGGATGAAGATACCGTATTCTATGTCAATCACTTTGAAGTCAAATATAATGATGGAATAAAAGGCGCAGAGCCTTATTTTGAGTGGAGAAGCGTCAATATCAGCGGCATGCTGTTACAGAAATAAGCATAATACAGCAGAGGAAATGATATGATGGATGATATGACTATATCAGAAAATATACGGGAACATCTTGGAAAAGTGAAAACTGTTTTGCAAAGTAATACGATTACATGTGTTATGATTATATTGTACGTTCTATTGCAAACGGTTCATACTGCGATTCCATATAAATACTTGAAAGAATGGGGTGTTGATAAAACTATCCATATAGTTCCCACTGCATTGTTTTATTATTCTTTCTTTATTGATAGATACATATAAAATTTTAAAAAGTACAAGGCAGTGTATAGATGATTATATGATAAATGTTTTTCTTAATGTTGGAATAACTATGCTCATTTTAATTATCCTATGGATTTTTTGTACCGCTGTTGATTCGCTTATGGCGAAAAAACTTTTTTATCGCTATTATATTGACGTGATGTTTGAAGAACAGGTCGCCGGGAGGGTTCTTGTCCTGGATACGTTTTATCTTGGACCTGTGGGCGTTTTTGTGATAGGGCTTTATATTGGTTATAAAATGATTTTGACGCTTCAGGGTATAGGCGAAAAACCGGGGAAATTTCTGCATAACCTTATCAGGGATATCCTGCATACCATGATACTTTGTACGATTGGTTATGCGTATTTTTATATGCTGGTGATGCTGCTTGCAGAGGATGTGTATGTATCCGCCGTTATATCCGGTCTGTTTGCCATCTGGCTGTCCGTTGTGATTTTGACAGGAGATAATGCGGATAAAATCAAGTATCGAAAGATAATTTCCATCATAACCGGACTGATGATTCTGCTAGTTTTTCTGCAAGGATGTGACATGGATGTCAGAATATACCGCTATGGGATGAGACCGGAACGGTATGTGGGAATGGTCTTATTTTTGTTTGAAATATGCGCTATGCTGGTTCATTATTATGGGAAAGGAAAGTATGGAAAACTTCTGCCGCTTTTTGGAATGCTTGTCGTGATTACGTTTTATGTGCCGTGTATCAATATGAACAGCGTATCTAACAGGTGGCAGATGTCGCTTCTTAAAAAATATTATCAGGCAGTCTGTGACAAAGAAGTGATATCACGGTCTGCCTATGAGCGTTTAAAAGATTCTTATGATTATTTAAGCTGGTGGGCGTGGGCTAAGATGGATGATAAGATGGATAAAGAGATAGAAGATTATGATATTTATGAGAAAAATTTTGTTGTAAAATTGAAGCAGCAGTATCCCGAAGCCGATTTAACACAATCGGACTATCATATTATACTTTGTTCCCATATGGCGGAAGAAGTAGAGGATAGCGGGTATTCTTATACATCATGGTTAAAACAAAACAGTTGCTATGTTAAAGAGGAGGATGGCGGAATTGCTGTGGATTTTTCCGCATTTCAGTTCATAAGGGGTGAAACAGGGGAAATTATTACGGCGGATATCAGCGAATTGATAGAAAATGCGATAGAATATGAAAAAGAATATCCATATGTATCAGGCGAGCAATGCAGTGAAGCAATGAAAAAGTACAGCTGTATCGAATTGGATGATGACACGGTCTTATATATTAATGAATGCGAGGTTGTGTATGATGATGGGGTGAAAAACGCTGAACCCTACTTTAAGTGGTGTATCATCGACATCAGTGCTAAATTGTGTCAGTATTGAGCAGGGGGCGTTATGTTTTGGCGGTGGAAGCCAGAAGCTTTATGGAATCATGGTCTTGGAGTAGCCGTTTCAGCAGAAAACAAAGGCCACGGCAAAATAGTCATAACTGCATGTACGGAAAAACGGAATACCGGCTTCTATGATTTGCGGGTCGTCGGCAAATATTTTTATCATGGTCTGCAGGGTATGGGAGTTGGAAATTCAGGAGGAACTACAATGATAAAAGTTTTATTTTTAGACAAATAGGACAGCATCAGGTAAAGACTGACGCAACTACAGGTTTGACCATTGAGGACATAGAAAAAGCAGAAAAAATCCTGTTAGGGGAGAACAAAGAATCAGTATGGCACAAGCTTTTTGTACATAAAAATACAACTTCTATTTTTATACTCTGTGATGTATAATAAATTTATTATGGAAATAATGCAAAAATAGAATGATATAATGAAACAAATGCATCATTGATTGATGTATTGGACAGCTAAGCTGCAGTTGTGAGAAAGGAACTATGGAAAAATGTCGGTATTTGGTTCGGTATTGCTCAATGTATATAGAACGCGGCTGTTTCTACCGCTTTTGATAATCGGTGTGATATTCTTTGTATCGCCAAGATTTCGGGGGGGGATAGACAAGGTTATAAACCGGGCTGCCGGATTACATACCGGTACTATGGCGGCTGTACTGTTTGTGGTAACGTTTTTATTCTCTGCGCTTGTCTGTTATGACGGAAAAAGCTGGGGCGGAGATTTTAGCCAGTATTTTGCGCAGACCAGAGCGCTGGCGAATCATTCCATAGCGGATTGGTATGAGAAGAATGTTTTTATTATCAACACTTCTGCGGAAGGAATCGGTTCGGATGTATATCCGTGGTTCTGGTCGATTCTGCTGCTGCCTATGTATAAGCTTTTCGGATTCCATATCCCGTTGTTGAAGCTATACGAGGCATTATATTTTGCCGCTGCTATCAGTTGTCTTGTCTATATCTTAAGAAGAAGGATGCCCGGAAAACCTGCTTTTCTAATCTGTCTTGGAATGACATGCAATCTTTCCTTTTTAATGTATGTGAATACGATTGAGTCAGATCTGCCTTGTATGTTTATGATACTGTTTACCATAAATGTCATAGAACTTTATCATCAAGAATCTAAAAATAATGATATGCCGCGAAAGGCTTTGCTGGGGATTCTTGTGGGTATCCTGCTTTTTGCTTCCTGTGAGACCAAGACCATGAACCAGGCGCTGCTTTTGGCGCTGTTTGTTTATGATGTGCTGGTGGTCGGGATATCTGCAGTAAAGACTTTTTTGACAAAAGAGATGGTATTTCGTCCGAAAGTATGTCTGTATCAAGGGCTGGTGATGGCGCTGCCGTTTATAAGTTATATGATGGCAGCCGGGATATTTTATTCATATCTGCCCAAAAGCGGCGGCACATACTATGATTACTTTGCATTTACAATCGGCAGGTTAAAGACCAATATCGTCGGTTATTTTGAAATTCTGGGGCAGATGGTATGTGCGACTTCCCGTCCGCTAATAACCGTAATCAGTTATATCGGGGTTGCTGTCCTGTTATTTTTGGCGGCGGTTGGAATAATATGCCAATGGAAGAAAGAATTGTATTTATCCATTTATATTGGCGGTATGATGTGTATGCTTGGCTTTTATGATTATATGGGAGCCAGGTTTATCTTTGCCCTATATGCGCTGTTCATGCTCTTTGCTTATTGGGGCTATCTGTTTTTGAAAGAAAAATGGAGCCGCCTCAGATGGGGAGAATGGGGCGAGCGGCTGATGAAAGATGGGTATTTTATGTATATGTTATTGTTGTTGGTATCTTTCTGTGTAGTGGTTTTCTTCATTCAGACGGGGCGTTATACCTTGCGGCAGACAGACTCTGCGGAGGCAGAGGAATTTTATGCGTACATCAATGAAAATATAAGCGATGACGCGGTCGTCTATTTTTTCAAACCAAGAGTTCTGTACTTTTACACAAATGTCTATTCCTATAATTGGTACAATGATATCGACCATATGGAAAACGCGGATTATCTAGCGGTCTGTGATGAGGATGGCTATGACCGCGTACATGCGTATGCAGAGGAATACGGCACACTGGTATATCAGAATGAAAAGTTCCGTTTATATGAATTGTGAATGTCTGTATCGTATTTCCCGGAAAAAATGAATAAAAGTCAGCGGGCGGATTGACAAATCGGATGAAAAGAGTATAATCGTTGTTATATAACATAGATTATCAATCGAAAGGAAGCAATTATGCCGCCAAAAGCAAAAATCTCAAAAGAGATGGTGATAGACGCGGCTTTTGAGGTTGCAAGAGCCGAGGGTGCGGAGAATGTCAACGCGCGGACTGTTGCCCAAAAACTGGGCTGTTCCACGCAGCCTGTCATGTACCATTTTGCAACGATTGAGGAGCTAAAAAGGGCTGCTTACGAAAAAGCGGATGCGTATCATACGGAATATCTGATGAATATACGGGAAAAACAGGAATCGGTCATGCTGGGAATCGGGATAAATTATATCCGCTTTGCGGTGGAAGAGCCTAATTTGTTCCGTTTTCTTTTTCAATCGGGCTTTGCCGCTCAGAACAGCCTGCTGGAAATGGTAAATTCAGAAGAACTCATACCTGTTCTTTCTGTCATGCAGGAAGCTATGAAGATGAACCTGGAGCAGACAAAAGAAATTTTTATAACGCTTGCGATGTTTGTGCATGGATATGCCAGTATCATTGCCAACAATTCCTTAGAGTATGATGAAAAACTGATAACAACACATTTAAAGCGCGTCTATACAGGCGCGGTATTAGCGATACAGGAAGAAAAATCTATTGAGAAGAACTGAAGCGGGATTAGAGAGGAAAATACATATATGAGAAAATTAAATAAAGCAGTATATATCTTAATTATCATAATGACAGTTTTATCATTTACAAACATAATAAATATAAAAGTGGATGACGAAACATTAAAACTGGCAGGGTTATCGGTTATTGTCGGCATTATCGCTTTTTTTACCACCAGAAAAACGAACGAATCGAAAGATGAAGGGTTAAATATAAAAGCATTTGCCGGTTCACTGAAAGATAAAAAAGTTATCGTCTTAGTTATCATGCCGATGATAATGAACATCCTGTGCTTTTCCATTGCCAGACTCTGTTTGCCGGAGTATATAGAGCATTTAAATTCCAGGACAAGTTTTTTAGATGTGTCGCAACTGCCTAAATTAATTTTGGAAGTGATTGTGCTTGCTTTAGGCGAAGAAATAGCGTGGAGAGCATTTTTTCAAAAGCAGGCTTCCAAGATAATGCCGTTTATACCGTCGCTCTTTATTACGTCAATCCTATTTTCGATGGGGCATTTTAATTTTGGAAGCCCGGTTATTGTTGCGTATGACTTATTCTTTATTTTTATTAATTCCTTATTCTATGGCGCAGTATTCAGAAAAACAGACAATGCGTGGTGCAGCGCTTTAGCGCATTGTCTGGCTAATTTACTGGGGTTGATTTTGTAAATAGGATAATACGATATCAACTGTTATCAAATAATAATATTTTCATGCAGGTCTTGTTTGCGGCTTGGATGTCAGAAGCCTTATGGAATAGAGCATAGTATAAAGAGCCATAATGCCGGAGACCGTCGGTGCGACGCAGCCTAACATGGCAAGAGAATCCGGAAAAATCCGCTGCACCAGATATAAAAACGGCATTCTTAAGGCAAGCGCGCCAAAACAACTGCTGAACATGGTAAACATGGTTTTGGAGTAGCCGTTTAAAAAGCCGTTTAGGCAGAAAACAAAGGTCACCGCCAGATAATCATAACTGCATGTACGGAAAAAGGGAATACCGGCCTCTATGATTTTTGGGTCGTTTGCAAATATTTGTATCATGCTCTGCGGAGAGACTTGCGCCCAGATGAAGAAGCAGGCCGACATAAATAGCGCGATACCAAGACCGGCCGCGACGGATTTGCGGATTCTTTCCGGTTTTTGCGCACCCAGATTCTGCGCGGTAATCGCGGAGAGCGCGCTGGCGATGGAAGTGGCCGGAAGCATGGCAAAAACATCATATTTGCTGGCAACGCCGACCGCGGAAGCCGCATAGACGCCCAAAGAATTAACAACGGAAGTCAAATACAAAAAGGAAAGCCTTATCATACATTCCTGAAAAGAAATGGGAATGCTGAGTCTGGCGAGTTCATATGCTTTTTCTTTTTCAATTCTAAAATTAGACAGACGGAACGTGAAAAGAAATTGCTGCCTGTTTAAATAGAGAACGGAAAATATCATGCTGAATCCTTGTGAAAGAATCGTCGCCAGCGCCGTACCGGCGGCATTCATTTGCAGATATTTGACAAAAATAATATCTAAAATAATATTCATCACACAGGCGATGGCAACGAATATCATCGGTCTTACGGAATCGCCATACCCCCTTAAAATAGAACTGATAGCATTATAGCCGCAGATACAGAATATGCCTGCGCTGCAAATCAGGACATAAGTATGCGCCTGTGCAAAAGCGGCTTCAGGCGTCTGTAATAATCTTAATATTGTGCCGGAGGCAAGCATCATAATAACGGTTAAGATAATGGCAAAAGCGGCAAAGAGAGTCAGTGTCGTGCCGATTGCCTTTTTGGCTTCCTCAGGTTTTTGCATACCGATATATCTGCCAACTAAAATTGTGCCGCCAAGCGTCATACCGGTGATGATACTGGTAATAATCTGAGTCACCTGCGTTCCGGTGGAAACGGCGGCAACGCTTTCGGCTGCGCAGTATTTGCCGATAACCAAAAGGTCTACCGCACCGTAAAGCGCCTGGATAATATTAGCAAACAGTAACGGAAGGGCAAAGCGAATCAGCGTTTTGGTAATGCTTCCCTGTGTCAGATTGTTTTTATCATTCATGTTCTGCCCATTCCTTTCTTTTGCATATTTCCATCGCATAACATATCATAGCAGCCTATTTATTATAAACAAATTATAGGAAAGATGGCAAGTCTGTTTTAGGAAACTGTTGATTTATCAGCGGCAGTTTTTTATAATAGTATTCGGTTGGCGGATGGCAAACAGGAAAGTAGAAGCAGAGAGAATAAAATCAGAGAAAATAGAAACGGCGAAAGTGTGCGGCGAATAAAAGGAGACTGTATGGAAGACAGACTATATGACGGCAGTAAAATGGTAAAAATCGGATGTAATGACTGTGCCGGATGCTATAGCTGCTGTCAGGGCATGGGCGAATCCATCCTGTTAGACCCATACGATATCTGGCAGATAGAGATAAATGGCAATACTACATTTGCAGACCTTATGGCAGACAAAGCAGAACTTCATGTTGTGGACGGATTGATATTACCAAATTTGAAAATGCAGGGAGCGAAAGAGCAGTGCGGGTTTCTGGATGAAAAGGGAAGATGCGGCATCCATGCGTACCGTCCGGGGCTGTGCAGGCTGTTCCCGTTAGGGAGAAATTACGAAAACCATAAATTACAGTATTTTCTGCTGGAAGATGCCTGCCCGCATAACAATCATACGAAAATAAAGGTTAAAAAGTGGCTCGATATCCCGGAATATGGGCGGTATGAAAAGTTTTTGCTTACATGGCACGATTTACGAAAAGAACTGCAAAAGATGATGACGGGCGAAGCTGCCGATGCCGATTCTGCTGCCGACGGTTCGGATGTGAACAGTCCGGGCATGGACAGTTTGGACATGGAGAGGATGAAGACGGTCAATATGCGGTTTTTACATATTTTTTATGAAAAGCAGTATGGGGCCGAAGATTTTTATGGGCAGTTTGCCGCCCGAGTGAAAATAATGGAGAAAATGATATTATAGACAGGCGGCGAACTTCATTTTAATGGTTCGAGTTCGGACAAAATGAACAAAACGGGGTTCAGATGCGGTGGCAATTCACCCCTTTTTTGTTCATTCCGCCCAAACTCCAGTTCTGAAAATAGAGTTTCGCAATCTTTTGTAATATCAGTAGGGGGGATAATATCATGAAGAGAATGAAATATATAGTTATGGCGGGTGTATCGGTATTATGCTTCTTGCTGACAGCCTGCGGCACAGGGGCAGATGGCAGCGTAGAAAATATCGTAGAAGATACGGCAATCGAAACGCCTGACGCGGCGGTGTTATTGGAAAATGTGGACGAACAGGAAGCGGCGTCGGAGGAAGAGGATACCGCAGAGGAGCTGGAAGAACCGCCCTTACCGCATTATTACATGATGGAGAATCCGAGTCAGGAATATTATTTGACGAGTGCGCTGACTACGGAAGATGAGATATCTGTCACCTTGGAAAAACTGACGGAGGAGACTAACGAAATTACCGATACGGAAGCGTGGTTTGCGGCAAACGGATTGACACAGCCGTTTGGGAATGTCATGGAAGATGATAACTACCGTTATGAATTAGAGGGCGAGAACGGAGTTTCCATATATTTGCTCAACATATATGATAAAGAAAGCGGAAATGCCCTTTATTGCCTGGATTTTTCGGATTATCGGTATACGGATAATATCAAGGCGGGGGATGAAGAGTTCGTAGAACAGAGAATTTGGTGGGCGCAGTCCGTAGACGACGTACTATATATAGCAATCGGGCATTATACTTATACGGAGTCATGCCCGCATACAGGTTATCTGATTGCAATCGATTTAAATGACATGAGTGTCATATGGAAGAGCGAGCCGTGTGTTACCAACGCGCAGACATTTGAAATCATTGACAATACGATTGTATGCGGCTACGGTTTTACAAGCGAACCGGATTATCTGATTCTAGTGGACAGGCTGAACGGCAGCGTGACAGAGAAAATTCCGATTCGCTCCAAGGCGGATTATATTATCCGTAAAGAGGATGTGCTGTATGTAAGGACTTACAATACAAATTATACTTTTCAGATAATGCAGGAAGTCTCGTGCCGGTAAGGGCAGATTGGATGATTGCGAAACGTCATAATGGAAAGTTGTGTATGGGCAAAATATACAATCCAACACGGGTACACTTTCGTTACAGTTCAACCGTAACGGTACATAAGATGCTAAAAAACAGCATCTAAGTACCGACGGTTTCACAGTACCCGCTTATGGTTTGTATATTTTACCCTATATCAAACATCATCAAATCCATGACATTTCACAATCGTCCGGAAAGATAATATAAGGAGGGAAATTGCATGAAAATAGCGATTTTAGGTGCGGGAAATATCGCCGCAACGCTGGCGTATACGATGCAGAGGCTTGACGAAGTGGAATGCTATGCCGTTGCCGCCAGGCAGTTAAGCAGGGCGGAAGCGTTTGCCAAAAAACACGGTTTTGAGAAAGCGTACGGCTCTTATGAGGAAATGCTTGCCGATAAAGAGGTGGAGCTGGTTTATATAGCGACGCCCCATTCACATCATTATGAACATATGAAGCTTTGTATAGAAGCCGGAAAACATGTATTATGTGAGAAAGCGTTTACGATGAATGAAAAACAGGCGCGGGAGATATTTGCGCTTGCCGAAGAAAAAGGCGTTCTTGTGACGGAAGCCATCTGGACGCGCTATATGCCGTCCAGGAAAATCATCAATGATTTACTGGCGGAGGGCGTTATCGGGGAAGTCAAAACCCTGACGGCGAATCTAAGCTATATGATTGCGGATAAAGAGCGCATTATCAGACCGGAACTTGCGGGCGGCGCGCTGTTGGATGTGGGTGTGTATACGCTAAATTTTGCTCTCATGCACTTTGGCAGTCAAATCGCAAAAAAACAGTCCGTTGTGCATTTGACGGAAACCGGTGTGGACGGGCAGAATGTTATGACGCTTTTTTATGAGGACGGCAGGCTTGCCGTTTTGACGTCCGGTATTTATGGCCTTTCCGACAGGCAGGGCGTTTTTTACGGTTCCCAAGGATATATGATTGTGGAAAATATCAATAATCCGTCGCAAATCAGGATTTACGATAAAGAACACAAGTTATTAAAAACGCTTCCCGTGCCGGAACAGATAAGCGGATATGAATATGAAATACGGGAAACAATAGATTGTATCAAACAGGGGAAAAGGGAATGTCCGTCCATGCGTCATGAAGATACGCTGGAAGTGATGCGGATAATGGATGGATTCCGTAAGGAGTGGGGCGTTTGTTATCCGAACGAATAGAGGAGATTATCCATCATGGACTATTTTGAAATCCATACAAAACATTTGGTGTTGAAGCCATTAGGAAAACAGTATCTAAAATCAACCATTTCATATGCGATGGATTACGAAAATACAAAATATATGTGCCATTTGCCGGATGAAACAGTGGAAGAGGCGGAAGAATTTTTGACAAATGTTGAGGCTGAATGGAAAAAGAAAAAACCGAAATTTTTAGAATTTGCAATTATTTATCATGATATCCATATTGGCGCTGTCAGTGTGTATTTTGAAAATGATACGGGAGAACTTGGCTGGATTATCAATAAGAATTATTGGGGAAATGGATTTGCTTATGAAGCGGCGAAGGCGCTTATTGATTATGTAAAGACAGAAATAAAAGTAAACCGTTTTCTAGCGCATTGTGATACTGAGAATGCGGCTTCCTATAAAGTTATGGAAAAACTTGGTATGAGCCGGACCGGTGAGTGGGGTGGACGAAGAAACAGGTCTGCCACGGAAGATAGTTTAGAATATCAATATGAATTGTGCTTATAAAGTATTAAATTTAAGGAGGATAGTTTATGGCAGATAATATGATGAAAAAGAATCAAAGAATAATAAGTGTTATTTTATTATTATGTATTTTTGCCGCCATGTTTTGCAGCGCGTGCGGAAAAGCAGATGCGGATAGTGCGCAGGGAACTGTGATAGAGGGCGAACTGCCGGATATTATAACGAAAATTTATGCAGGGCTGGATAATCTGGACGCCGAAACGAAAGAGGCGATGCAGGGCTATGTTTATGATACCTTGACGGCGGAAAATGAACAGGCGCTTTTAGGAACGGCGGATATCTCATATACGGAGGGGATTTATTCTGTGCCGATGATATCTTCGATTCCATATCAGTGCGTACTGCTTCGGGTTGCGCCGGAAGATATCGATACGGTCAAAGAGCAGTTAAAGGCGAATGCCGACGTGAATAAGTGGGTCTGCACCAGCGCGGAGACCGTTCTGGTGGAAAACATAGGGGATTTGATATTGTTCATTATGAGCGATCAAGACGTTGCTTATGCGGTCAGTGCTTCGTTTCAGGCATTGGCGAAATAACAAGACAAAAAAGTAAGTCCTGCTGTTTAGTAGGACTTCACTTCTTTCCAGAGTTCGTTATATAAAGTTTCTCCTTCTTCTCCAAGATAGCTGTAGCTTTCCAGATTTTCATATTGGGAAAGGTCGGGAAAAGCAATCGGTGAATGTTTGATTGCTTCATCCTCAATCAATGCCTGCGCCGCTACGTTTGGCGTGGAATAAGTAATGTACTCGAAATTTTTCAGGGCGATATCCGCACGGCACATGAAATCAATAAATTTTTCCGCATTTTCTTTATGCGGCGCATCTTTTAAGATAACCCAGGAATCAATCCAGACGTTAGTTCCCTCTTTGGGGATGACGTATTCCAAATCGGCGTTTTCGTACTGCGTATAGATGGCTTCGCCGGAATAGATAACGCCGATGGCGGCTTCGTTTCCAATCATCTTATCGCGCACCTGATCCACGACATATGCCTGTACCAGAGGCTTTTGCGCAATCAGCGCGTCTTTGGCTTTTAGCAGCTTATCCGCATCTGTCGTATTCATGGAATAGCCGTATAATTTTTCCGCGACCATAAAAGCGTCCCTGACGGAATCCTGCATCAAAATCTCGTCTTTGTATTTTTCATCCCAAAGCTGCGCCCAGCTTGTAATCGGCTCGTCAACCATGGTCTTATTATAGAGGATGCCCACCGTTCCCCAGCAGTAGGGAACGGAATATTTATTCCCGGCGTCAAAAGTCCGTGACTGTTCCCAGTACTGCGTTCCGATATTGGCCTTGGCGTTGGGAATATGGGAGTAATCGAGTTCCTGTAATAAATCATTTTCTATCAGCTTATGAATCATATAATCGGAGGGGCAGACAACGTCATATTCGGCCGCTCCCGCCTCTACTTTGGTATACATGGTCTCGTTTGTCTCAAATTCATCATATACGACCTGAATGCCCGTTTCTTTCTCGAAAAGGGTAAGCGTTTCAGGGTCTACATATTCGCCCCAGTTATAGACGATAACGGTATCGTTTTCATTTTTCGCCGCGCCGCAGCCGCCAAGCAGCAGAGCGGTCATTGCGTACCATACGATTACCTGTAATTTTTGCATGCTCTCACCCCTTTTTCTATCTTATACTAATGTTTTTAGTGAATGTTTTGTTTTTTCATGCTTTTGTCATCAGACGGCGGTTTCTTATCAGGCGTCATATTTACCAGAAAGAGCAATACCAGTACCGTCAGAAAGATAATAGCGGACAGCGCGTACATCTCCGGCTTGATGCCTTTTTTGACTTCCGTATATATTTTGGTGGATAACGTATCAATGCCCGCGCCCTTTGTAAAATGCGTAATAATAAAATCATCTAAGGACATTGTAAACGCCATCAAGAAGCCGGATAAGATACCCGGAGCCAAGTCCGGAAGCGTTACTTTAAAAAATGCGCTGACGGGAGATGCCCCCAAATCCAGAGCCGCTTCATAGACGCTTGGATTTAACTGCTGCATCCTTGGCATAATACATAAAATAACATATGGAATGTTAAAAGTAATATGCGAGAGTAAAATCGTGCCGAAACCGAAGCGAAGCCCCATACTGATAAACAGTAACATCAGCGAGATGCCCGTTACGATATCCGCGTTTAACATGGGAATATTGGTAACAGCCATTAAAGCGGCTTTCGGCTTTCTTTTCATGCCCGTCATGGCGATGCAGGCAATCGTGCCGATAATCACCGCCGCCAGCGAGGAAAGAAACGCAATCAGAAGCGTTGTGCCAAGCGCTTTTAAGATAGTTTCATCCTGCGCCAGTGAAATATACCATTTTAAGGTAAAGCCGCCCCATTTTGACCTTGTCTTGCTGGCATTAAAAGACAGTACGATTAAAGTGGCAATAGGCGCGTATAGAAATAGAAAAATAAGCGTTACATAGATTTTTTTGATTGTTTTCACCGCGTCAATCACCTCCGTCTTTCTTTTCCAAAAGGGCAGTTATCATCATATTAAGAAGAATGAAAACCATTAATACCATGGAAAGACCGCTGCCTAAGTGCCAGTTGCCCGCCTGCGTAAACTCCTGTTCAATGACGTTGCCGATTAAAAGTATCTTGCTGCCGCCAAGCAGCGTACTGATAACAAAGGTTGTTAAAGCCGGTACAAAGACCATTGTAATCCCGCTGATAATGCCGGGAACGGAAAGCGGCAGCGTCACGCGAAAGAAAGTCTGGATGCCGTTTGCGCCCAAGTCCTTTGCCGCATTGATAACATTTTCATCAATTTTGGACAGCGCATTATAGAGCGGCAGCACCATAAAAGGCAGAAAGTTATATACCATGCCTAAAATAATGGCATAGGGGGTATTGATAATCTTTAACGCCGGAAGCCCCAAAAAGGAGAGGATATTATTAATAACGCCTGTTTTCTCAAGTAAAGTCTGCCATGAAAGCGTCCGCAGCAAAAAGTTCATCCACATGGGCAGAATAAACACTAAAATAAGAAAGCGGTATTGATTTCCTTTCATGTTCGATAGTATCATCGCTAACGGATAGGCGAGGATAAAGCATATAACCGTACTGACTATGGATAAAAACAGGGAACGCCAGAGCGCTTTTGCGTGTCCGATGGAGGCAATGGCGGCGACGTTTTCCCAGGTGAACGCGCCGGTTTTATCCGTTAAGCCATAGTATAATATCATACAAAGCGGGATAATGATAAACAAAGCCGACCATACGATATAGGGAGCGGCAAGAAATTTCTTTTTAAAGTTCAATGGCTATCGCCTCCTCATCTTCGGATTCCGGCTTATTCATGATCTGTATGTTAAAAGGGTCCACTTTGATGCCGACACGGGTTCCGACGGGCGTAAGCGTAGTGGAGTGTACAAGCCATTCAAAGCCGTTTGCCTGTACTTCCATTTCATAATGCACGCCCTTGAAAATCAGATGTGTGACAACGCCTTGTATCGTACCCTGTTCCGGGCCTACCAGTTCCACATCTTCCGGACGGATAACGACGTCCACAGCCTTATTCGTGCCAAATCCGGTATCGACGCAGGCAAATCTTGCCCCCAGAATCTCCACCAGTTTATCTTCAATCATCATAGCGGAAATAATGTTGCTGTCACCGATAAAATCCGCGACAAAGGCGTTTTCCGGTTCGTTATAGATGGATTCCGGCGTGCCGATTTGCTGGATATAGCCCTGATTCATGACGACAATCGTATCGGACATGGTAAGGGCTTCTTCCTGGTCGTGCGTGACATAGACGAAAGTGATGCCAAGCTCGTTTTTCATGCGGATTAGTTCATACTGCATTTCCTGGCGTAATTTTAAATCCAGCGCGCCGAGCGGCTCATCCAAAAGAAGGACTTTCGGCTCATTCACAATCGCCCTGGCAATGGCGATACGCTGCTGTTGGCCGCCGCTTAAGGAGTCCGGCATACGGTTTTCATAACCCTCCAGATTGACTAATTTTAAAGCATACTTTATCTTTTCGTCGATATAGCTTTTGGATTTTTTCTTAATTTTTAAGCCAAAGGCGATATTGTCCGCGATTGTCATATGTGTAAAAAGGGCGTATTTCTGGAATACGGTGTTTAAAGGCCTTTTATTGGGCGGTACATTTGTAATATCTTTGCCGTCAAAAATAACGCTTCCGCCGTCAGGATTGACAAAGCCGCCCAGAATGCGCAGCGTCGTCGTTTTTCCGCAGCCGCTTGGACCAAGCAGGGTGACGAATTCGTTTTCATGGATATGTAATTCCAAATCATCCAAAACCATCTGTCCGTCAAAAGATTTTGAAATATGTTCCAGTCTAATTAATTCTTTCTGCATGAAAAAACCTCCCGGATTGCTTTTCCCTATGTCAAATATCGGGATAAGTGGTATTCATTATACATATGAAATTGGAAATGTCAATAAAATAAGAAAAAAACTTAACAAGTATTAAAATTTATGGTAAAATCAGCTTATTAAACAAACGGAGGAAATAGACCATGGGCAAGGATAAATATGTAGCGTACGTTTCTACTTATACAATCGGCAATAAGGATAAATACGGCATCAGAATTTATGATGTGGATATGGAAAACGGCCGTATGACGGAAAAAAATCAGGTAGAAATTACAAATTCCTCCTATATCAGCATTTCGCACAATCAGAAATTTTTGTATTCCATTACGGATTTCGGGGTGGAAGCCTACCGTATTCTTTCCACGGGAGATTTGGAAAAAGTAAACGACGGCAGCATCAACGGCATGAGAGGGTGCTATCTTTCCACGGACTATGAGGATAGATTTTTGTTTGTAGGCGGCTATCATGACGGTAAGATTACGGTGTTAAGGCTGCGTGAGGATGGCGGAATCGGTGAAATTACGGAGGAAATTTATCATAAAGGGCTTGGCAGCATTGCGGAGCGTAATTTCAGGCCGCATGTAAACTGCGTGAAAATGACGAGAGACAATAAGTATTTATGCGCCGCGGATTTGGGAATGGACCATACGAATGTCTACAGGCTCGACCATGTAAACGGCAAGTTAAGGCCGATTGATATGATTCGCAGCGAGCAGGAATCGGCGCCAAGGCATTTGAAGTTTTCCAAGGACGGCAGATATCTTTATATCGTGCATGAATTGAAAAACTGTATCGACGTTTACACCTATCAGGAGATAAACGGCAATCCGGAATTTGAAAAAATTCAGACGGTTCCTACGTTAAACGATTACCATGCGGGCGGTTCCGCAGCGAGCGCGTTAAATATTTCCGCGGATTTTAAATATCTGGTAAGCTCCAATGCGGGAGATAACAGCGCGGTCATTTATAAGATAGACGAAGAGACGGGGCTGTTAGATAAGGTGCTTTGCCTGCCTATCAGCGGGGATTACCCGAAAGATGCGAATCTGTTCCCCGATAACAAGCATCTTGTATCGTTAAATCACGAGACAAATACGATGACTTTCTTTAATGTGGATTTAGAGAAAGGGCTGCTTATCATGAACGGAAAAGAGATACAGGTTCCGCAGCCGAACTGTATTATTTTCCATAAGCTTTCAAAATAGGAAAAACGAAAAAATAATTGATTTTTGCGGCTCTTTGTGATATTCTAATAGAATAAACAGAATAATGTAGTATCATGGGAAAGTATTAATACAGGGAAACCGGAGATTGATAGATGCAGAAGAAAAAATCTATTCATATCACATATTGGCTGGCTTGGTGCATAATAGCGGTTATTTTAGCTACTGCTGTTGCCTTATGTGTGGGCTTTTATCTGTATCATTCCGGAATTTACCTGTATGGCAGCGCCGTATACGGGCAGTTGTATAAGTTGGATATTATTGCGGATTCCTGGCGGGAGGGCGTTATGTTTCCCTTATACGCGCCGGACTGGTATAACGGATATGAGGTTTTCCGCTGCACCGCGCCTGCCGCATATTTTCTGACGGCGGCGATATCCTACATATTCGGTACGGACAGCTATATCGCTATTTGTGTGTTTTACGGTATTATGACGTTTGTTTCGCAGATGGGATTTTATTTATTCGGTATCAGGCGCAAGAAGATGACGGCGGCATTCTTTACGGGACTTACTTTTTTGCTGTTGCCGGCTACTTTTTCCGCTGTGATATTGGAAGGCTCCCTTGATATGGTAATGGGGCTGGCTCTGATGCCGCTTTTACTATACTTTTTAGATGATTTTTGCAGATGGGGCCACAGACTGGCGTTACTGCCGTTTTCAGCGTTGTATTGTTTGTTTATTTTGTCCAACTATGTGCTGTCAATAGCGTTTGGCATTGTTATGCTGGTTTACCTGATTTTGTTTATGATAGCAGTCAGAACGTGGAAATACGGGCTGGCGGCGTTGGCTAATATCGGACTGCTTTATCTTGTTATGGGTTATTTCCTTTATCCGGCGTTATCGGGAGGGCTTTTGACGCGCGACTATACTTTACAGGGAAGTGCAGAGATGACTTTTGGCATTCCGGTATTCGCGGTTGCCGTTATCGGTCTTATCACCGCGAACAGGAGCCGGGTGGCAGGCTTTTTGCTGGCAGTCATTGCAGGCGTTTTATCACTTTCCGTGATGGAGCCGGTTATGAAGCTGATATCGTCTCCGGTGTTACAGAAAAGTTACTGGTACATCTTAATCGTAACAGTTGTTTTGTTAATTACGCTGCTTTGCTGGGAACAGTTAAAACCGCTTTTTCTGGTGGTTGCGTTAGTCATTATGACAGGAAGCAATATCCCGACGCTTTTGACGATGGATGACGGAACGCATATACTGGAAACGGACAGGGAATTGATTGGGGAATACCTGTTGGATGAAGCGGCGGCCTGTACGGATAACAGGGTGGCGCTTATGGATATAAAAACGCTTGGCGCATTTCCGCAGTGGTATTTTACCTGTCAGGATGTGGACGTTATGTTTGGATGGGATTATGAAAATGCGCTGACGGTACAGAATCAAATGAGTTTAAATGAAGCGTTTCTGGACGGCTTCTATGACTATATGTTTGACAGGATTTTGCTGTATGGTAACGATACGGTTGTTATTTTAAAAGAACTGCTGGAAGAAGGAGCATATGATATGCTGCTTGCCTCGGCAAACCGTAACGGTTATGGCATACAGGCGGAAAACGACAAGGCGATTGTGCTAAAGGCATCGGCAGTTAATGGAACATATGGCGTTACAGCACAGTATGAGAATCTGGCAATCGGTGAGAATGCATTTTATATTGCCTATATCTATCCGTCTTTCGGGTATGGGGCAAGTACCTGTTTGGAGGATTATACAATAGAGGAACTGTCACAGTATCATAAGCTGTACTTATCGGGATTTACATACCGTGATAAGGAAAAAGCGGAAAATATGCTGAAAGAACTTTCTGCGAAAGGAACGGAAGTATATATTGATATGCAGCATATACCGATAAATGCCGTAACCGGTAAAAATGAGTTTATGGATGTATATGCGCAGTTTGTACAGTTTACGGAAGACTTCCCCGTTTTGCAAAACGATAACGGCAATCAGTTTAAACTGGATTTTAAGGCCGGTGGATATGCCGTTTGGGATACCGTATATGTCTCCGGCTGCGAAGAGGTTTTAAAAGAGACGGTTTATGAAAACAAGAGCCATTTAGTGTATTTAGGACAAAACCACGAACCCAATGTTACTTTTATGGGATTTAATCTTTTATATTACTATCTGACAACGCATAATCAGGATTTAAAGAGATTTTTGGACGAGGCGTTACAGCTTTCTTCTGAGAATTTACCAACACCTGTTATTGTACCGGTGCAGATAGAGAGAGAAGCGGCGGAAATTGCGGTACATACGCAGGCGGACAGAGTAAACTGCAATATAGCGGGCGTGGACGCGCTGGAAGCGGACAGAATCGTTTCCATGCAGGAGAATCTTCTGGTGGTAAATCAGGGAGATACCGTATTCAAAGTTAGTTATGCAGGACAGAGAACAGGAATGTTTCTAAGCATTTTAGGTCTCGTGGCACTATGTGTTATGTGGATTGCAATCTATGTTCTGTTGGAAAATAATGAAATAAAGCAGTAAGAGGGTAGAAAAGGAGGAATACACCATGAGAAAGCGTACAAAGAAACTGGCGCTTACCTTACTGTTGTCAGTTGCGATGCTCAGTATGAATATGAATTTCGTATATGCTGAGGAAATGGGAATCTCGGATAGTAGCATTCCGGCAGGAGAAGCGGCATCCGCCGTAAATACTTCTGCAGACGTTACGGCGGCTGACAGCACAGACAACACGGAACAGGCAGAAAACACAGAGGGGGCTGCGGAAACGGCGGTTGACAGTGTCGTAACGGACGAAAATGCCGCACAGCAGACCGTAACAGATGGCAATACAGAAACTACCGGAGAAAGCGGCGCGGCTGGAACAGAAACGGGAACCCAGACGACGGGCGAAACAGGAACTCAGGTAACAGACGGAACCGGAACGGCAGATGGCAGCGGCGACGTTACGGATGGCGCGGCCGGAGACGGCGAGACCACGGACGGTACAGCAGGTGACGGTATTGCGGCTGCGGATGGAGCGGAGACGGACGCTGCGGAGACACCTGAAAAAGTGTATGTGAATCAGGCGGGAGAGGAAGTTCTTCCTTCTACGTTAGTCGGTGTGGATTATACGACAATCGCGGACAGTTACGACGGCGTGGAGAATGTTATCAAACAGTATGCGCTTTCCGATACATATGCGAAAGATACGGTTATGGATAGCTATGTGGATGAAAACGGCAACCTGATTATGATTATCTGTCAGGGTGCAGCCGGTGCGGCAGAGGCAGAGGATACAGAGAAAAAAGAAAGCGGTATTCTGGAGACCATAGCAGACGCGCTGGGCTTGGATGCGGAAATGGGAAGCAGCAGCGACGCTCCGCCGGTAGACGGTACGTTCAGCGGTTGGGATGATATTCCGTTGGTTTATGAAATGAATAATGAGGATTCCGGAAACTGCTGGGTAAACGGTTACTGGATTACCAATCAGGAAACGGGAGAGACCGAGCAGCATATATGCGAGCAGGGAACCTATGATAATGTTGTCCGTCATGCGATGCAGTTATACTGCGATGGCGATAACGTTTATTTGAAGATTACCTATGCGTCGATTTACGGCGGCATCTGGGCTTTCGATGAAGCGGAAAATGAAAAAGCGGCGCATGGCAACGGAGATGATTTTAATTTTTATATTGACGGCGTAGATACGAAATTCGAGGTTACGCAGCAGGGTAATGGCAAGCCGATTACGAACTGGACGCCGGAGCCGGGAACGTATGTGGTAGATGTAAGACATGGAAATTTTGACCCGTCCTACAGTCTCGTGGACGGCGCTGTCGCTTACTATCATGTAACGGAAACGGGCGTGAACAATTCATTGGAATTAAAGATTCCGATGGAGGCTTTTCAGACGCAGAATGGAGCGGTAAATCTGGATAATTTCAGTATGGTTCAGTTCTATACCTCCAATCTGATGCGTGACAGGCTCACCGCGGCAGGTTCCCCGACCGGAGCAGAACCTTTTGCGGCGGCGGTATTTTTACTGGTTCCCGCAAGCTATGTATGGTTGAAGAAGAGGGACAATAAGGAGGATATGGCATTTGCATGAGCGAGAGGCATGAAGCATATTTATACCATGTAACTTTTAATGCGATGCATAATCTGGTTTTAGATGACCCTAGAAAAATGCATGCCCACACATTTTGTGTGGGCATATATGTCATAGAGGAGCAGGAAGACCACCCTATATTCTTAAGCAGCGAGAAGATTCTGGAACGCTACTTCGCGCATTATCAGGGGATTCGTTTAAACGAACTTGCTCCTTTTATGGAACTGACGCCGACGTTGGAGAATATGGGCGAGGTTTTTTATGGGGATTTGAAACCGATTTTTGCAAGAAACGGGATGAAACTGTTACTTCTTGAGGTGGGTGACAGTCCGATATCCACTTACTGCGTAGGGGAAAGACCGATGATTGGCAATGTTTTCAGTCTGACGCCGGACGGTATGGTGGACGAGTATTGCGAAAGAGTACAGCGAAGATATGAGCAGACTATG
The DNA here is from genome assembly GCA_023666125.1 of Bacillus sp. (in: firmicutes). Lineage (GTDB taxonomy): Bacteria > Bacillota > Clostridia > Lachnospirales > Lachnospiraceae > UBA3282. The sequence continues at coordinate 25,587 of JAMPCN010000009.1, forward strand.
CCGGGAGGAGGTAATAATGGTTAAGACAGCTATTTTATTTCTTGTGTTATTCATTGTCTGGATTTATATTCTGACCGTATTCAAAAGGAGAAAATTGGAGTTTTTCTACTTTCTGGCAGGAAGTATCGGCACGTTTCTGTTTTCTTTTGCTCTGCTTAGAAATGTATTGACAGAGATATTGACTACTTTAACCTGTTTCTTAACGGGGCTTTTGGGAAATGCTTTGGGCATTTTCAAGGCATATACGTCGCATTCCATCCTTTTCGTGGAAAATGCGGACGGACCGATTTCCTTATATGTGGATTTTGAGTGCGGCGGCGTCATAGAGATTCTCGTATTTATTTCCCTGGTATGGTTTTTTGCGGTATATAATGTAAAAGAGAAGTTTGGCATATCCATAATCGGTATTATATGGATTATTGTTGCCAATATTATCAGGCTTTTTTCCATCTGTCTGATTATTAACCAATTTGGAAATGAATCCTATTATGTGGCGCATACGATTGTCGGAAGACTGATATTTTATGCACTTTCCATTATTTTGTATTTTTATGTATTTACAAGGGCGCAGATACGAAAACAACGGGTAGGAGAGTTTGGGTATGATAACGAAGCTGGCAAATGAGGTGTTTTTCTGGGCGGCATGGATTATTATTCCGCTTTTGATAGAGATTGTTCCCGCGGTGGGCAATTTCTTTATTCTGCTGTTTAAACGCGTCAGGGTAGGCAAGGAGATTAAACTGGATTATTTACCAAATATCACTTTGATGATTCCGGTCTATAATTCGGGGCAGACGCTGTACCGCTGTATTCAGTCCATCCATGAATCCACTTATCCGAACCATTTAATAGAGATTATGCTGGTCGATAACGGTTCTAAGGATGACAGTTTTTCTATCTTCCAGAGGGCGCAGATTGACTTCCCGGAGCTTGCCATGTGGTGGATGCACTCGAAACAGGGTAAGTCAAAAGCGTTAAATAAAGCGATTTTTAACAGTAACGGTAAATATATTATCAATATTGACAGTGACGGCGTATTGGATGAACACGCGTTAATGAATATCGTCAGACAGTTCGAGACATATCCGGACATTGACTGCATGACGGGCGTTATTTTAATTGAACCGGCGCTGATTGAACGGACAAAGGGATTTTTCTTAAAGCAGTTCAGAAAAATGGAATTTATGGAATATGCGCAGGCTTTCCTTGCGGGCAGAAACTTTGAGTCGCAGTTTAACAGTATTTATACGCTGTCGGGAGCTTTTTCATCTTTCCGGAAATCCATCCTGATGAAGACCTTTTTATATAATACGAACACGATATGCGAAGATACGCATTTAACGTTCCAAATCAGGGCGATTTTAAAGAAAAAGGTGCATTTGTGTAACGACGCTATCTTTATGGTAGACCCGATTGAGAGCGTGAATAAATTTTATACGCAGCGGCAAAGATGGCAGATTGGCGAGCTGGAAGTTTCTCATATGTTTTTAAAAAATAAGCTCCACAGACCGCTGACCGGGTATTTTAACGACTTTGTCATCCGCCTGTTGATGACCGACCATACATTTGCGTTTCCGCGGATGATTTGGTATTTTGTCCTGATTGCGCTTGGCTGCATGAACTATAATTTCCACAACGTTCTGGTAGCCTGCCTGTTGATTTACGGACTTTATGTATTCAGTTCTTTCTTATATTATCTGAATATCATATCGTTTTTAAAAGGCTATCCGTCACTGCGCAGATATTATGCAAGGAAGCTGCTCTATCTTTTTGTACTGCCGCTTTTCAACCTGTTTGCTTTCTTCGTCCGTTTTGCGGGCATTATCAACTCTATCAAGCGAAAGAGCAGTTGGAAAACGCTGACCTTTACGGAGGAACGTAAGATGGTAACAGATACGGTAAGGAAAGATTTCTTCTTTATATTCGGCATTCGGGATTTGCTGCTTAAAATATTGGAAAAACCTTCAAAACAGGAGATAAGGAATGGAAAAAGCGTACAGACAGTATAAATTTAAATTTTATCTGAATATGAATCATTACATTATTATTGACGATAAGCCCGGAGAGGTGCATCCGCATACATGGGAAATTATCTTAAGCGTTATTTCCGCGCAGAGCGACATGACGCCGTTTGCCAATATCGAGCGGAAAATGGATGAGATTATGGAGCAGTACCAGGATAAGCTGCTAAATGAATGTAAACCGTTCGATTCGGTCGTGCCTACGGTGGAGAATGCCGCGAAGTATTTTTTCAGGCTCATTCAGGATAATATCATTCAGGAGGGCTGGATTTTGATGATGTTAGAGGTGAGCGAGACGCCGACAAGGTCATATATTATCAATGCGCTTTTCGACGAGGACGATATATGGGATGAATGGTATGATAATCTGACAAGAAAGAATATGGGGCTTTACGGAGAAAATCGAAATATGAAATAAGTCATAAACATAACCTCTTCCACATACATTTTAGTAAGTATGGAAGGGGTTTTTTTATGGACATTAATAACAGAAATGAATATGCGGTATACAAAGACATACAGGATAGAACGGGCGGAGAGATATACATAGGCGTTGTAGGTCCTGTAAGATGCGGAAAATCCACTTTTATCAAAAGATTCATGGATTTATTGGTTCTGCCGTTTATGGAAAACGAACATGAGAAAGAGCGCGCACAGGATGAATTACCGCAGAGCGCAGGGGGAAAGACGATTACGACGACGGAGCCGAAATTTATTCCAAAAGAGGCGGCGCGGATTCAACTGGGGCCGGATATTGACGTGAAGGTCAGGCTGATTGACTGTGTCGGCTATATGGTGGACGGCGCGACCGGGCATATGGAAGAAGACGCCGAGAGAATGGTGAAGACGCCGTGGTCTGCAGAGGAGATTCCGTTTACGAAAGCGGCGGAGATTGGAACGCGCAAGGTCATTAAAGACCATTCCACAATCGGCATTGTCGTAACCTGTGACGGAAGCTTCGGCGAACTGCCGCGAAGCAGCTTTTTAGAGCCGGAGGAAAAGACTATCAGGGAGTTACAGGAAATTCATAAGCCGTTTCTGGTGCTGTTAAATTCCGCCAAACCATATGCGGAGGAAACGAGGCAGATAGCGGACGAAATACACGAGAAATACCAGGTTACGGTAATGCCTGTCAACTGCGAGCAGCTAAAGAAAGAGGATATTAACCGTATCATGGAAAATATCCTGTATGAATTCCCGCTGACGATGATAGAGTTTTATATGCCCAAATGGGTGGAAATGCTTTCCTATGAGCATAAAATGAAACAGGATATTATCAGCCGGATTAAGACGTTAATGGGAGAACTGACGAATGTCAGGGATATCACTAAAGCCAATTTTGATTTGGAAAGCGAATATATTAAAAAGTGCAAGCTTGACGGCATCAATATGTCGGAGGGCAGCGTCAAAATTGTGTTGGATTTGGACGATACCTATTATTATGAAATGATAAGCGATTTAGTAGGGGAATCCATCACCAGTGAATATCAGATGTTATCTACGTTAAAAGAGATGGCGAAGATGAAAAGGGAATATACGAAAGTATTACATGCGATGGAATCCGTCCGTTATAAGGGGTACGGCGTTGTCATGCCGGATAAGGAGGAAATTGTTCTGGAAAAACCGGAGGTTATCAAGCAGGGCAATAAATTCGGCGTGAAAATCAAAGCGGAGAGTCCGAGCATTCATATGATAAAGGCAAGTATCGAAACGGAAATTTCACCGATTGTCGGTACGGAGGCGCAGGCAAAGGATTTGATCCAGTATATATCGGACACCGGCACGAGCGACGAGGGTATCTGGGAGACCAATATTTTCGGGAAAACGATAGAACAACTGGTAAATGATGGAATTTCTACCAAAATTGCGATGATAAATGAGGAAAGTCAGGTAAAATTGCAGGAAACCATGCAAAAAATTGTAAACGACAGTAATGGCGGCATGGTGTGCATTATTATTTAGGCGTATGAAAAAGAGAGATATCGCGCAAGATATCTCTTTTTTCTTATGCCAATAAATGGTATACTAGAAAGGTATTAAAAGATTTATCAAAAACAGGAGGTATTGGTTATGGGTGAAGTATATGAAAAGTTATTAAAATGTTACGAGTGTTATAAGAGCAGGATAGATTTTAAGCCGGATGTGGCGATTGTGCTTGGTTCGGGGCTTGGCAATTTCGCAAGGACGGTAGATGTCAAAGCAGAACTTCCTTATTCGGAGATAGAGGGCTTTCCGGTTTCTACCGTACCCGGACATGCCGGTAAATTTATTTTCGGCTATATCGGGAGCGTTGCGGTCGTTTTGATGCAGGGAAGGGTGCATTATTATGAGGGATATCCGATTACGGATGTGGTACTGCCAACGCGTCTTATGAAAATGATGGGAGCTAAAATCTTATTTTTAACGAACGCGTCGGGCGGCATCAATCCCAAGTTCCACGCGGGAAGCCTGATGTTGATTAAAGACCACATTTCCTCTTTTGCGCCGAATCCGTTAATCGGTCCTAATATTGATGAGCTGGGAACCAGATTTCCCGATATGACGCATGTATATGATGAGGATTTGCAGGAAATTATCGTAAATACTGCTAAAGAAAATGATATTGAGCTGTTTGAGGGCGTATATGCGCAAATGACAGGACCCTCTTTTGAGTCTCCGGCGGAGATTAAGATGTTACAGACGCTTGGCGTAAGCGCAGTCGGCATGAGTACGGTGGTAGAGGCGATTGCGGCGAACCATATGGGCATGAAAATCTGCGGCGTATCCTGCGTCAGCAACCTTGCGGCGGGTATGAACAGCGCACCGCTGACCCATGAGGAAGTGCAGGAGGCGGCAAACGCTGTTGCGCCTAAATTTGAGAAATTATTGACGGAATCCGTAAAAAAATTTGGAGCCTGCAAATGAAAACAGATGTTATTGAAAAGCTGATTAATGAAGCATTTCGCGCAAGGGAATATTCCTATTCCCCGTATTCGCATTATCAGGTGGGGGCGGCGCTTCTTGCAAAGGACGGCAGTATTTATACGGGCTGTAATATAGAAAACGCGGCGTATTCGCCGACAAACTGCGCGGAGAGAACAGTGTTTTTTAAGGCGGTAAGCGAAGGAAAACGGGAATTTTGCGCGATTGCCATTGCGGGCGGCGTGGGGGGTGCGCCTATCTCGCAGTATGCCTATCCGTGCGGCGTCTGCCGTCAGGTGATGATGGAGTTTTGCGACCCGCGTTCCTTTCAAGTGATTGTGGTAAAGTCGGTCACGGAATATGCGGTAAAAACTTTAGATGCGTTACTGCCGGATGGGTTTGGCGCGGCTAATTTAACAGATTAAGAGCATATGCTGCATCAAAAGAAAGCCGCAGATGCCTGATAGTATGATGCGGAGAAAATATGGCCAAGCAGAAAGGGATAGAAAGATTGTATGAATATCAGATTATATAACGCCAAATTATTGACGATGAAAGACGATACCATCACGGAGGGGGAAGTCTGGGTTCAAAATGAGCGGATTTTATACGCCGGAGACGGAACGGACACGGATGAGGTTTTTAAAAACCTGCAATTACAGAGTATTGCATGGGACAGGGAAATTGACTGTGCGGGCAATGTATTGATGCCGGGATTTAAGGACGCGCACACGCACTCCGCCATGACGCTGCTGCGTTCCTATGCGGACGATATGTCGTTACAGTCATGGTTGAACGAGCAGGTGTTCCCGGTGGAAGCCAAATTGGACGGCGATATGATATACCATCTGACAAAGCTTGCCATATTGGAATATCTTACCAGCGGCATTACCGCTATTTTCGATATGTATTTAACGCCTGAGACAATAGCTGACGCCTGTGTGGATATGGGAATGCGCTGCGTGCAGGTAGGCGCGGTGAATAATTTCAGCCAGTCGGTAGAGCTGGTAGAGGATATGTTTCAAAAACTCAATCATAAAAACCCGCTGCTCAGTTATCAGTTAGGATTTCATGCGGAATATACCTGTTCCAAAGAATTATTACAGCGGATAGCAGAGTTATCCCACCGTTATAAAGCGCCGGTCTATGCGCATATTTCGGAAACGGTTTCAGAAGTGGAGGAGTGCAAGGCACGTTACGGCATGACGCCGCCGGTATTTTTGGACAGGCTTGGTATGTTCGACTACGGCGGGGGCGGTTATCACTGTGTCCATATGAGTAAAAAAGATATGGATATCTTTCAGCAAAAAGGACTCTATGTGGTGACAAATCCGGCTTCCAATGCCAAACTGGCAAGCGGCATTGCGCCAATTTCGGAATATTTAAAAAGAGATATCAAAGTGGCAATCGGCACGGACGGACCCGCCAGCAATAACTGTCTGGATATGTTCAGGGAGATGTTTTTAGTGACGGGGCTTGCCAAGCTGCGGGAAGATGACGCCGCGGCAGTAGACGCCTGGGAAGTGTTAAAGATGGCGACAGTCAACGGCTCCATGGCGATGTGCCTGCCGGATACGGATATTCTGGCGGCGGGAAAACTGGCGGATATCATTATGATTGACTTGCACAAACCCAATATGCAGCCTGTCAATAATATCCCGAAAAATATTGTTTATAGCGGCAGCAAACAGAATATTAAGATGACGATGATAAACGGCCGTATTTTGTATGAGGATGGAAAATTTGCGGACTTTATTGACGAGGACGCTATCTATGCCAAGGCAGCCGAGATTAAAAAGCAGATAGGGGATAAAAAATAACATGGAATATCTTATTTTTGCAGGCGCACTGCTTCTCTTTATCCTGCTGATTATGGGGAAGGGCTATCTGGACAGTAAGCGCAGCCGGAAAGACTTTATAAAAAAACTGCATGAGGAATACGGCGCGGCAAATGAAAGGGAATATAAGCCGGGCGAGCTGGAGGCGCATATTTCCATGTATTATAAAAAGCATGAAACCACACATCAGATAGACGATATTACATGGAACGATTTGAATCTGGACGACGTATACCGTAACATCAATTATTCCCACAGCGCGGCGGGGGATGAATATCTCTATTACAGGCTCCGTACGCCCATGCAGCGGGCAGAAGAGGCGGAAGCGTTTGAAAAACATGTCCGCTATTTTATGGAGCATGAAAACGAGCGGGTGGCAATGCAGGTGCAGTTTGCAAAACTTGGCAGGATGGGGAAATATTCTTTATATGAATATTTAGACTATCTGGAGACTTTGGGGGAGCGTAACAGTATCCGTTATTATCTTGCCATTATATTGATACTGATAAGTATCAGCATGATGTCTTATTCGGTACCGATAGGGTTATGCGCGGTATTGATTTTTTTGTGCAGGAATATGATATTTTATTATAAAGAACAACAGGAAATAGAGCCTTATATTACGAGCTTCCGTTATATTGCAAGGCTTTTGGAAGCCGCGGACAGCATTGCGAAAGAACCGGTAGACGAAATTGCAAACGAAAGAAAAAAGCTTTCGGGCTGTTATAAGGCAATGGATGGTTTCAGGCGCAATTCTTTTATCGTTTTATCGGGCGGCGGCGGAATTTCCACCAGCAGTAATTTACTGGAATTGTTGTTTGACTATATCAGGATGATTTTTTATCTGGATTTGATTAAGTTCAATCAGATGCTGCGGGCGGTGAGGTCGCATAAGGATGAAATCGACGATATGGTTACGACGATAGGGGCGTTGGAAAGTGCGGTTGTTGTCGGAGAGTACCGCGCCAGCCTGCATAACGGGTATTGCGTTCCGGAATTGACGTCGGTTTTGGATAAGGCGTGGGAAACGGAAGCGGAAAACGCGTATTTGAAGATAGAACAGCTATATCACCCGTTATTAAATGAACCGGTAAAAAATGATATTGCGGTGGAAAAGGGCGTTCTTTTAACAGGTTCCAATGCTTCCGGAAAGTCCACATTTCTGCGGGCGGCGGCGTTAAACGTTATTCTGGCGCAGACGATACACACCTGTACGGCGCATTCTTATAAGGCTTCCATGTTTCAGGTATATTCCTCCATGTCGTTAAAGGACGATTTGGAGAGCGGTGACAGCTATTATATGGTAGAGGTAAAATCCATCCGCAGAATTTTGGAGCATGTGCGGGAGGCGGAGAAAAACAGCCAATATGTATTGTGTTTTGTGGATGAGGTGCTTAGGGGAACGAATACGGTAGAGCGAATTTCGGCCTCTACGCAGATTTTGCGCGCCTTATCGGGAAAACACGTTATCTGTTTTGCGGCGACCCACGATTTGGAACTGACGAAACTGTTGGCGGATGTCTATGAAAATTATCATTTTGAAGAGGAAATTGCAGAAGATGATATATTCTTCCCGTACCGTATACAGAAAGGGCCAGCCGTTTCCAGAAATGCGATAGCGCTGTTAAAGATGCTCGGTTATGAAAAAGGGCTGGTAGAGGACGCCGAGAAGATGGCGCAGACATTTTTACAGACCGGGAAATGGAAAGTGTGAAGAGAAGTTCTAAAGCTCACACCAGTGGGTGTTTCGCTAAGAACTTCTATGATTTGCTATGCAAATCTTCTTCACACCGAAGAATGCCTGAAATGCGGCATTCTTCATTTGTGAGTGAGTAGGGAGGGGGAAATTATGATGAAAGTGACGATATATACGGACGGCGCAGCCAGGGGGAATCCGGAGGGACCGGGCGGATACGGAACCATTTTGCAGTATATAGACCCGAAAGGGGTCTTGCATGAACGGGAATATTCGGCAGGATATAAAAAAACGACCAATAACCGTATGGAGCTTATGGCGGTTATCGTCGGGCTGGAGGCTTTGACGAAGCCCTGCGAGGTAACGCTTGTTTCCGATTCCAAGTATGTGACGGATGCGTTTAATCAGCACTGGATTGAGGGATGGCTTGCAAAAAATTGGAGAACCGCGGGCAATAAGCCCGTTAAAAACGTGGATTTATGGCAGAGGCTGCTCAAAGCGAAGACGCCGCACCACGTCACTTTCCAGTGGGTGAAAGGGCATGACGGGCATCCGGAAAACGAAAGGTGCGATTTGCTGGCGACAACCGCGGCGGATGGAACGAAGTTACTTGACGATACGGTGCAAACGGTGATACAATAATAAAAATAGTATGAAAATTCCTGTTTCATATGAAATTACATTCAGGGGTATTGATGCCATATAAAGGGCATACCGGAAAGGACAAGCGGATGAATAATATAATTTTGTTTTTGAATTCCTTTTTTTCTTATTTGTTATTATTTGTACTGATTATCGCACTTGTTATTATTGCCTGCATCATTGGCGCAAAGTGGCGCAAGAGTAAAGACCAGAAACTGGCCGTATCGGGCGGCGCCGAAGTAGAACAGTCGGCTTCCGGAAATGATAATGCATAATATAGAGAGAATTTTATGCCGAAATCATCAAACCAGAAATTAAAATTATTGTATATTTTGAAAATTTTATCGGAGCAGACGGACGAAGAACATTGTATGAGCGCGCAGAGGCTTATTGAGGAACTGGCGAAGTATGATGTGAAAGCGGAACGGAAGAGTATTTATGACGATATGAACCAGTTAATGGACTTTGGATATGATATTATTTTAACGAAGTCTAAGGTAAACGGGGGCTATTATCTGGCGAGCAGGGAGTTTGAACTTGCAGAGTTAAAGCTTTTGGTGGAGGTAGTGCAGTCCTCCAAATTTATTACGCTGAAAAAATCGAGAGAGCTTATCGATAAAATTGAAAAACTGGCTTCCAAATCGGAGGCAAAGCAGCTGCAGAGGCAGGTATATGTGGCAAACCGCATTAAAACCGCCAATGAAAGCATTTATTATATTGTGGACGATATCCATAAAGCCATACAGAATAATGAGCAGATTTCTTTTCAATATCTGGAATGGAATCTGGAAAAACAGCTTGTTCCCCGCAAAGAGGGAAAGCTCTACCGCATAAGTCCGTGGGCGCTTACCTGTAAGGATGAGAATTATTATCTGATTGCGCATGATAAAGAGGAAGATAAAATCAAGCATTTCCGTGTGGATAAGATGGGAAATATACAGATATTGACGGGGATTAAAAGAGAGGGTGCGTCTCTGTTTGAACGGTTTGATATTGCGGATTATGCGAATAAGACGTTTGGTATGTTCGGCGGAGTAGAACAAAGCGTTACCATACAATTTAGGAATCAATTAATAGGGGTTGTTATGGATAGATTTGGCAGGGATGTTTCCATTCGCCAAAGGGATGAAGAACATTTTTCCGTCCGAGTAACGGTGGCTGTCAGCGGTCAGTTTTTCGGATGGCTTACCGGGTTGGGAGATGGGGCATGTCTGATAGCGCCGTCGGATATTGTCGGGCAGTATCGGGATTATCTTCGGAATGTCATTCATAATTATCAATAAAGAAGTGAAAACTTTTGGGATATGTCACAAAACATATCCTCTTTTTTTGGTTAAATTTATTTTCCGATAGAGATTGACACAGGATAGGTATTAGCATATACTATTTCTAAACCACAAAATATAGACAAGTTATGTCAACGAGAACTATATTTTGTAGTATAGATAATAAGTGAGGGAGAAGTGGTATGAGTAGTCTTTTAGAAGAGACGGGAGCAGTGGATGCGAATTATGGAGCAGAATATAGGCCGCAAAAGGATGTAAAAGTTATCAAAAAAGACGGCAGCCTGGAAAACTTCAACGTTCAGAAAGTTATCGACGCTGTCGGGAAAAGCGCTTACCGTGCCTTGACAAAGTTTACGGAAGAAGAAAAAAGGCATATCTGTCAGACAGTAGTGGACCGGGTAAACGAATTGGAGGAAGAACAGATTCCGATTCAGATTATGCACAATGTAGTGGAAAGCGCGTTGGAAGAGGTAAAGCCCATTGTAGCGAAAAGTTACAGGGATTATCGGAATTATAAACAGGATTTTGTGCGCATGATGGATGACGTCTATAAGAAGAGCCAGTCCATTATGTATATCGGGGATAAGGAGAACGCTAATACGGACAGCGCGCTCGTTTCCACGAAAAGAAGCCTTATTTTTAATCAGTTTAATAAAGAGCTGTATCAGAAATTTTTTATGACGACGGAGGAGATTCAGGCGTGCAGAGACGGCTATCTCTATGTGCATGATATGTCGGCGAGAAGGGATACGATGAACTGCTGTCTTTTCAATGTTGCCGAAGTGTTACAGGGCGGCTTTGAAATGGGCAATATCTGGTACAACGAGCCGAAGACGTTAGACGTTGCCTTTGACGTTATCGGGGATATTGTCTTAAGCGCGGCAAGCCAGCAGTACGGCGGTTTTACCGTGCCGGAAGTGGACAAGATTTTAGAGCCGTATGCGGAGAAAACCTATCAGAAAAGTCTGGCGAAATACGCCCGTTTCGGACTGGATAAAGAGACTGCCGAGGCGGAGGCGTTAGCGGATGTGGAACGGGAATTTGAGCAGGGTTTCCAGGGCTGGGAATATAAATTCAATACGGTAGCGAGCAGCCGCGGGGATTATCCGTTCATTACCGTAACGGCGGGCATTGGAACGGGCAGATTTGCGAAACTCGCCACGATTATTATGTTAAATGTACGCCGAAAAGGGCAGGGTAAAAAAGAGTGTAAAAAACCGGTGCTTTTCCCGAAAATAGTCTTTCTCTATGATGAAAACCTGCACGGACCGGGTAAGGAATTAGAAGAAGTCTTTGAAGCGGGCGTGCGCTGTTCGGCAAAGACAATGTATCCGGACTGGTTAAGCCTTACCGGCAAAGGATATATTGCGAGCATGTATAAGCAGTACGGAAAGGTAATTTCCCCTATGGGATGCCGCGCTTTTCTCTCTCCATGGTATGAAAGAGGCGGTATGCACCCTGCCGATGACGAGGATTATCCGGTTTTTGTGGGAAGATTTAATATTGGCGTCGTTTCCCTGCATTTACCGATGATTCTGGCAAAGTCGCGTCAGGAAGGGAAAAATTTTTATGACGTGCTGGATTATTACTTGAATTTAATCCGCCAGTTACATATCAGGACCTATGCGTATCTGGGTGAGATGCGGGCGTCTACCAATCCGCTGGCTTACTGCGAGGGCGGTTTTTATGGAGGACATTTGCAGCTTCACGATAAGATTAAACCAATTTTAAAGACCGCTACGGCAAGTTTCGGCATTACGGCGTTTAATGAATTACAGGAGTTATTTAATGGAAAGTCTCTGGTGGAGGACGGACAGTTTGCGCTGGAGGTCTTAGAGCATATCAATAATAAAATTAACGAGTATAAGGAAGAGGACGGGCATTTATACGCGATTTACGGAACGCCTGCAGAAAATCTCTGCGGTCTGCAGGTAAAGCAGTTCCGCGCAAAATACGGCATTATAGAGGGGGTTTCCGACAGGGAATATGTCTCCAACAGTTTCCACTGTCATGTGACAGAGGATATTACGCCGATAGAAAAGCAGGATAAGGAGTACCGTTTCTGGGAATTGGCAAATGGCGGAAAGATTCAGTATGTGAAATATCCGATTGATTATAATGTCGAGGCAATCAAGACGTTAATCAGGCGTGCGATGGATATGGGATTTTATGAGGGCGTCAATCTTTCGCTTGCCTACTGCGATGACTGCGGGCATCAGGAACTGGAAATGGATGTATGTCCGGTCTGCGGCAGCCGTAACCTGACGAAAATCGATAGAATGAATGGATATCTGGCATATTCGCGCGTGCATGGCGATACGAGGTTGAGTGACGCTAAGATGGCGGAGATTGCGGAACGAAAAAGTATGTGAGGGAATGGGATGAGGTATCATAATATTACGAAAGATGATATGTTGAATGGAGACGGGCTGCGGGTGGTTTTGTGGGTCGCGGGCTGTTCCCATTGCTGTAAGGAATGTCAGAATCCTTTGACTTGGGATCCGGACGGCGGGCTGCTGTTTGATGATGAGGCTAAAAAGGAGATTTATGAGCAGCTCGATAAACCTTATATTTCGGGTATCACTTTTTCGGGCGGCGACCCGTTTCATTCGGCGAACAGGCCGGAGGTCAGGAATCTGATGGCGGAGATTAAGCAGAAATATCCGGCGAAAACCATCTGGATGTATACCGGGGATATGTGGGAGAATATCATGCAGGACGCCGCGATGAAGTATATAGACGTTGTGGTGGACGGCGAGTTTATTGTGGCGCAGAAAGATACGACTCTGCGTTGGAAAGGGAGCAAAAATCAGCGGGTGATTGATGTGCAGGCAACTTTAAAAAAAGAGGACGCTTCCGTTCCGGTATTATATTGTGAATAGTGTGAAGAGAAGTTCTAAGACTCACAGCAAAGGCTGTTTTGTCAAGAACTTCTAAAGCTTCACACGCGAATTTGTGCCTTTCAGTCACAAATATCGCAGGCTAAGAGAAAGGCATGATAAATGGACATGAAAACGATTAAGATTAAATATTTTACGGACAAAATAGAGAAACTGACGTATATAGACGGTAAATCGGACTGGATTGATTTACGCGCTGCAGAAGATGTTACCCTGCAAAAAGGAGAGTTTAAGCTGATTCCTCTGGGGGTGGCAATGGAACTTCCGGCAGGGTATGAGGCGCATGTTGTGCCGAGAAGTTCGACTTTTAAGAATTTCGGGATTATACAGACCAACCATCAGGGGGTTATCGACGCCTCCTACTGCGGGGATAACGACCAGTGGTTTATGCCGGTTTTAGCGGTTCGTGACACGCAGATTCATGTCAATGACAGAATCTGTCAGTTCCGTATCATGAAAAATCAGCCGAAGCTTGTTTTTGACGAAGTGACAAGCCTTGGCAATGCGGACAGGGGAGGGCATGGAAGTACCGGAACACGATAATTTGTATAAAAAGCTTCTTCCAAGACATACTAAGAAAAAATGTTTTGGAAGGAGTTTTTATTTGTGCAAAGCGAAAATAATGAAACGAAAATGACAACATCGTTAGAAAAAAACATGAGTTATTTAAAAGAACGATTACAGCCGGATATCAGTTTCGATATTGTATACAGAGTCATAGAAGTAGGCGGTAAACAGGCGTGCATCTATTTTATAGATGGTTTTTGCAAAGACGATTTGATGATGAAAATGTTACAGTATTTTATCAGCATCAAACCGGAGGATATGCCGGAGAGCGCGTATGAAATGTCGAAAAAAGCCACGCCTTATGTGGAAATTGATTTAAAGGATAAATGGGATGACATTTTTTATAATATATTATCCGGCGTTTTCGCTCTTTTTATTGAAGGCTATGACAGATGTGTTTTAATCGATTCCAGGACCTATCCCGCAAGAGGGGTGGAGGAACCGGAGAAAGATAAGACGCTGCGGGGTTCCAAGGACGGTTTTGTGGAGACGGTTGTTTTCAATACGGCGTTAATCCGACGCAGAATCAGAAGCACTAACCTTCGGATGGAAATGATGAACGCGGGAAAAAGCTCTAAGACGGACATTGTACTGTGCTATATGGATAACCGGGTGGACCATAAGTTTTTAGATAAAATTAAGAAAAGAATCTCAGAAATCAAGGTGGATGCGCTGACAATGAATCAGGAGAGCCTTGCGGAGTGCCTTTATCAAAGAAACTGGTTTAACCCGTTCCCGAAATTCAAGTTTACGGAGCGTCCGGATACGGCGTCCGCACAGATTTTGGAGGGGGATATCATTATTCTGGTGGACAATTCGCCCTCTGCCATGATTGTGCCGACTTCCATTTTTGATATTGTGGAGGAGGCGGATGACTATTATTTTCCGCCCATTACGGGTACGTATCTGCGCCTTTCGCGCTTTTTAATCGGTATTTTGACGTATTTGATTACACCGACATTTTTATTGTTAATGCAAAATCCCGAGTGGATACCGGAGTCGTTTCGCTTTATTATGGTAAAAGAGCCGTCCAATATACCTCTCATTGCGCAGTTTTTGTTATTGGAACTTGCCATTGACGGACTCAAGCTGGCGGCAATTAATACGCCGAATATGTTAAGTACGCCTCTTAGTGTGATGGCGGCGCTTGTTTTGGGTGAATTTTCGGTTCAAAGCGGGTGGTTCAATTCCGAGGTTATGTTATACATGGCCTTCGTCGCCATTGCCAACTATACGCAGTCCAGTTATGAGCTTGGATACGCGTTGAAATTTATGAGGATTTTAAATCTGATTTTAACGGCAATTTTTGACGTTTACGGTTATGCGGCGGCAATTATTATTTTATTGCTTTCTATTGTCTGCAATAAGACGTTATCTGATAAAAGCTATATTTATCCGATTCTGCCCTTAAATCCGAGGCAGCTTGCCAAGCGGTTTTTACGTCTTCGCCTGCCGGAATCCAGAGAGTGATAAAAGAGTTTGCCCGCTGCATAAAATGAAACGTGGTTTTTGCTTGTCTTTTCCATAAACGGATAGTACAATAGATTCATATGAAAATATTTTTCTGATATAGAGTACTTTGCTATGGACAGAGGCAAAAAAGGAGATTACGGTTTTATGTTCAGAGACGATTTTGTTTGGGGCGTGGCAAGCAGCGCCTATCAGATAGAGGGCAGGGATGCGGATGATGGCTATGGTAAGATGATTTGGGATACGTTTACCGAAGAGGGGCATATTTTGGACGGTCAGTCCGCGGCCACAGCCTGTGATAATATCCACCGCTATCGGGAAGATTATGCGCTGATGCGTCTTCTCGGCATAAAAGCGTACCGCTTTTCCGTCAGTTGGGCGAGATTGATGCCGGATGGCACGGGCAGGGTAAATGAGAAAGCCATTGCCCTGTACCGGGATATGATTATGGAGATGAAAAAAAACGGGATAGAGCCGTACCTGACAATGTATCATTGGGAACTCCCGCAGGCATTGCAGGATAGAGGAGGCTGGCTGAATGAGGAAATCATTCAGTGGTTCGGGGAATATGCAAAGGTGATTGCCGAGAACTTTTCCGACCTGTGCGAATATTATTTTACGTTAAACGAGCCTCAATGTTTCGTCGGGCTGGGGCATCTTGCGGGCGTACATGCCCCCGGTAAAAAGATGACGTATGCGGAAACATTTCAGATTGCGCACAATGCGCTGCGCTCGCATGGACAGGCGGTTATCAATTTGAGAAAATATGCGAAAAGACCCGTTAAAATCGGATATGCGCCAACCTGCGGCATGGCTTATCCGGAAACGGAGAGCGAAGCGGATATTGAGGCGGCAAGAAAAGCGTTGTTTTCTTTTGGAAATTCCATGGATAACTGGACATGGAATGTGGCATGGTTTTCCGACCCCGTCTTTCTGGGCAGATATCCTGAAGAGGGGCTTAAAAAATTCAAGGAATATCTTCCCGTGATTACGGACGAGGATATGAAGTTAATCGCGCAGCCTTTGGATTTTATGGGGCAGAATATTTATAACGGTTATGCGGTGCGTGCCGGGAAAGACGGCGAGCCGGAATATGTGGAGAGAAAGCCCGGGCATCCGAAGACAGCCGCGAACTGGCCCGTTACGCCGGAATGTTTTTACTGGGGCGTTAAGTTTTTATATGAGAGATATCAGAAACCTTTATATATTACGGAAAACGGCATGTCCTGCCACGATATTGTCTCATCCGACGGGCAGGTGCATGACCCGAACAGAATAGAGTTTTTGGATTTATATCTATCAGCGTTACAAAGGGCGAATGATGACGGCGCAGACGTCAGGGGATATTTTTTATGGACGTTTTTGGATAATTTTGAATGGGATAAGGGGTATACGGAGCGGTTCGGCATTGTGCATGTCGATTTTACCACGCAGAAAAGAATCGCCAAAGATTCCGCATTCTGGTATCAGGATGTTATCAGGACAAACGGGCGTTCATTAACCGTCAACAATAAAAAACATCCGTTATTATTTATTTCGCCTGTTTTTAAACAAACTATATGGGGCGGAGAGAGACTGGGCAGCGAATGGAACTATCAGATTCCGGGCAGTCATACCGGGGAATGCTGGTCGGTCAGCGCGCATCCAAACGGCGACTGCCTGATAAAAGAGGGGGAATATGCCGGATACAGGTTATCCGAATTGTGGAAAGTAAAACCCGAACTATTTGGCAATAAAACGGCTGACGGCTTTCCGCTTCTTGTCAAGATAATAGACGCCAAAGAGGATTTGAGCGTGCAGGTGCATCCGGACGACGGCTATGCTAAGAAAGAAGAAAACGGCGCGTCGGGCAAGACCGAGTGTTGGTATGTTCTGGACTGTAAAGAGGATTCTGCGCTTATCATAGGGCATCATGCCAAGACAAAAGAAGAGTTTGGGGCGATGGCAAAAGCAGGGAAATGGAAAGAACTGCTGCGTGAAATTCCGGTGCAGAAGGGCGATTTTATCCAGAATGAGCCGGGAACTTTACATGCCGTAAAAGGCGGCATCATGCTTTTGGAAATACAGCAAAGCAGCGATATTACATACAGGGTATACGATTATGACCGCCTGGAGAACGGCAGGGCAAGAGAGCTTCATTTTGAAAAGGGAATGGATGTTATCGCTATTCCGTCTGCTTCCGTGGAAAGCAATATGGTAAAGACCCAAAACCTGCCCAAGAATAAGATGAATCTTTTGATTTCATGCGATTATTATAACGTCTGGAAGTTAGATATTACGGAACGTTTTTGTATGAAGCAGGAACAGCCGTTTCTGATTATGAACGTGATAGAGGGAGACGGATTGCTAAACGGGCAGATGATTCGCAAGGGGGATAACCTGATTTTGCCCTGCGGCTATGGAGATATTTGCTTACAGGGAGATATGCAGATAATTGTTTCTGCATGTCATTCCTGAATTTGATACTATATTGTTGATAACATCAGTTCTGGGAGGAGTACGGTAAAACGTATCGCCAGTGTCTCGGTTCACACATAGAATATCCCGGAGGAACACTTGGCGGCTGATGTTGTCTTTTTTTGTCTCTTTATAACATTTGGCAGCAAAAAAAGTCCGTTTTACGACATATTCTTTATCAACAGGAGAAAAATAGCCGATATTATAAAATAACGCGCGTGTGCAAATAAAGATATGTGCAGATAAGGAACAGGGCTAAGGTTGTGCTTGGTGGCGTAAACTCGCAGGCTGAGGAAAGGCATGGTTATAAAGATGAAAATAGCGGTGTGTGACGACGAAAAGATGGTCAGGGAAGATATTGCGGGAAAGATTAAGCGTCTTTATCCTGAGGCGGAGTTGTATTTATATGAGGACGGAGAAAAGCTTTTAAAATCTGGCGAAGCATTTGACATTATCTTTCTGGATATTCAGATGGACGGCATAAACGGCATGGAGGCGGCAAAAAAGCTCCGGGAAAGCGAAAAGGGAAAAGACGCGGTTTTAATCTTTGTGACGGCGTTAGACGAGTATGTATACCAGGCGTTTGACGTGGAGGCTTTCCATTATCTTGTCAAACCGTTTCAGAAAGCGAAGTTTTATGAAGTTCTTAATGCGGCGGTGAAAAAGTGCGGGCAAAATAGGCAGAAAACATTTGCCAAGGAGGAAAAAAGCATTTCCATCAAAATTGGAAGAGTGACATCGAAAGTCTATGTAAAGGATATTATTTATGCGGAAGTGTTTAACCGGAAGATTATTCTGCATAGTACGGACGGCGAACTGGAGTTTTACGGAAGAATGAACGATTTGGAAAAGGAATTGGGCGAAGACTTTTTCAGGCCGCACAGAGCCTATCTTGTGCAGTTACGGTATGTGTCAAGCTATAATGCGACAAGTATTCTGTTGGAAAACGGGCAGCGCATTATTATGGCAAAGCAGAAGTATGAGGAATTTGTAAAGTGTTATTTTCAGTATGTAAGAAAAGACGATAAGTAGAAGAGGGTATGAAAAGGCGCGGGGATAACTATGGAACCGGAAAATATAGAATTGTATTACAGTATAATAACTACTGTTATGGATAATGTGGAACAGATAGCGTGCGCAGGCTGTCTGTGTCTGCTTTGCAGGGGATTTTTCCGAAGAAAGAAGCAGATATGGGCGATTGGCATTATTTATTTAGCGCTGCTGGAAATACAGTATTGTATTCCGGTATATATGGGGGTTATGATAGCGCATATGACTGCAAGCGGAGTATGTCTGTTTTTGATGCTTCTGGAAGAAAAAAGGATGTATGGACGCTTTTGTCTGTCAACGTTTTCCGTTAAGGTCTATCTGATTTTAGTGTTTTTTTCCATACGGGATTTATCATGCAATATTGCCATGGAATTGTATGTGCTTTGTACGGAAAAAATGTGGAGAGCATTCTCTCAAAGTGTGGACGTAGCAAATCCTGACGCATGGAAGCTATATTTTGGCGCATACGTTTTATCCACTTTCATGATGTATGCGGTGGAGATTACGCTGATGTTTCTGGCGGTGCGCCTGATTAACAGGGCTTTTTATGATAAAAGCGCAAAATACGGGTGGAAAGAAATTATTCTTTTATTGATTCCGTCCGGAGCGGGATTCTGCGTGCATATGCTGCGCAGAAGATATGAAGCGGTATTTTTTCAGGTGACAACAAAAGAACTGATTAATTTTTATGCCGCCAATAGTTCGATTGCGCTTTTACTCAGTTTATGCTATTTGATAACGCTTGCGGCGGTTATTGTGGAACTCTATTTATTTCAGGGGCTTAGAAAAAAGCAGGAAGAAGAGAAAAATCAGGTTGTTTTGCAAAACCAGGTGCATGACATGCGTTCCCGTATTGCAGAGATAGAACGTATCTATGCCGGAGTGCGGGGCATCAGGCACGATTTGAATAACCATGTGCATGTGATTGGGCAGTTATTGGAACAAAAACAGTATGCGCAGGCCACAGACTATCTTAAGACAATGTATCAAACCATGGAACACCTTGCTTTTCCGATAAAAACAGGAAATCCGGTAACAGATGTTATCATTAATGAAAAGGCCAGGGAAGCCGAGGCGGCAGAAATCACGTTCCATTCGGATTTTTCCTTTTTATCGGACAGCCCTGTCGATGTTTTTGATATCAGCATTATTTTAAAAAATCTTTTGGAAAATGCCTTTGAAGCCGTTTGCAAGACAAAGTCACAGGATAGGGAAATAGCGGTTCATTCCGCCAGAAAGAAGAACGCGTATTTTATTACGGTATATAACTCCTATGATAAAATACTTTCCTTAGATGAAAACGGGCTGCCCGAAACGGATAAAACAGACGGAGATATTCACGGATTGGGATTAAAAAATGTCAAAATGGTGACGGAAAAGTATTTCGGCACGCTGGCGATAGAGCAGGACGAAAAAAGCGTAACGGTAACGGTTATGCTGATAAGCTGAAATTTTAATGTCATTTTTGCCGCCATTGATGACATTTTTCTTCACAGGGCAAAAGTTATGTGCTATACTGATTGGGAAAGGTGGAGGTTTCACAATGTACATTAACGATTTGGGAGCGGAAAGAACCGCCTCTCATGTTCATGAAAATACTGCGGTAAAGACAGCCGGTGCGAAGCAAAGCACAAGCAGCGCCGCTGCAACAAGCTATCCGGACGCAATGCAGAAAGCGCTGGATAAGCAGAGCGTGACGCCGCTTAATTACAGCTCGACCTGGGCGGGAAATATTATTATCCGGGAAGCGTTAGAGAAGATGAAAGAGGACCCGGAATGGGAAGAGTCGGTCATGAGTAAGATTAAAGAAGAGACGCGGACCGATTATCAGTTAGACGGGCAGTCGGGGCTGCAAAGCTACCTGATGCAGCAGCTAATAAACGGTGGAAGCAATGCAAGCCTGTTAAATTACGGATATTCCCCGTATACGGCGAGTCTGTCTGGTTACACAGGGCTGGGAATGCTGGCGTCGTCGGCTTACGGAAATGTGATGAATAATGCCTATAATACCAGTTTACTTGGGAACTGGCTGTTATAAAAAATGAGAGTAGGAAAGAGTCGGCTGAGCGGTTGACTCTTTTTTTGTTTTAAAAAAGAAAAAAATAAGTGTTGACAATCTCAATTAGATTGTGTACAATCAAAATATAAATTGTACGCAATTAAATTTTATTAAATTAAAATCAGACAGAAAGGAGAAATATTTATGGGTATTTATGATTATTCCGTAAAAGCGCAGGACGACAGCGACGTTGCGCTGGCGGATTATCAGGGGAAAGTGCTTTTAATTGTCAACACGGCGACGGGGTGCGGGTTTACGCCGCAGTATGACGGCTTACAGGATTTATATGAGAAATATCAGGAGAAGGGGCTGGAGATTTTAGATTTTCCCTGCAACCAGTTCGGCAATCAGGCGCCCGGAAGCGACGAAGAGATTACGGATTTTTGCCAGTCACGCTATGGCGTAACTTTTAGGCAGTTTAAGAAAATCAAGGTAAACGGGAAAGAGGAAGAACCGTTATATACCTTTTTAAAGTCGCAGCAAAAGGGCGTTATGGGCGATAATATCAAATGGAATTTCACAAAGTTTCTGGTGGATAGAAAAGGTAATGTAGTGGCGCGCTTTGCACCGACCGTGACGCCGGAAAAGTTAGAGGAACAAATCACAAAATTATTATAAGATAGGAAAGAGAGGACAATACCATGAATATTTATGATTTTACCGTAAAAGATGCAGAGGAGAACGATATCTCTTTAAAAGACTATGCCGGAAAGGTCATTTTGCTTATCAATTCCGCAACGCAGTGTGGATTTACGCCGCAGTATGACGCTCTGCAGGATATGTATGAAAAATATGAGGACGAAGGATTTGTGATTTTGGACTTCCCCTG